>JBOHYD010000383.1:0-19515 GCA_050737635.1 Luteimonas sp.
ACGTGGAACAGCACGATCGTCGAGATGAAGAAGCCCCAGACCAGCAACTGGCTGCCGCTGACGCCAAGTTCGGGATGGGCCTGCTTGAGCCAGCTGCCGATGCCGAACAATGCGGCCGCGTACAGCACCGGCACCGCGATGTCGAAACGGTCGAGCCAGCGCAGCTCTGGGTATTTCATCAGGTCGGGGATCGCGGCGTGGTTGGTCGCGAACGCACCGCGGGTCAGAAACCAGCCCATGTGGCTGCGCAGAAACCCCAGATGGCGCGGCGAATGCACGTCGAGCGGCGTATCGGCATGGCGGTGGTGATGGCGATGATGCGCGGCCCACCACAACGGCCCGCGTTGCACGCAGCTGGCGCCGAGCAGCGCGAAGACGAACTGCACGATGCGCGAGGTCTTGAAGGCTTTGTGCGAAAAATAGCGGTGATAGAACGCGGTGATCGCGAACATGCGGATCGCGTACGACGCCAGTGCGATCCACAGCGCGGTCACCGACACGCCGACCCAGATCACCCCGAGACAGGCGAGATGCAGGCCGATGAACGGCGTCACGCGTAGCCAGTCGATGCGGGAGTCGTTGGCATTGCCGATGACTTGGCCGGCGTCGAACCAGCTCGCAAATGCCGCATACCACGAGCGGCGCGGCGTTAGCGGCGATGGGTGTATTTCGGTGCAAGGCATGCTCATGAGGCTCGTGTGCGGCGAAGCGCTGAAAGCAGGCGAACTGCCTCCATCGCTGGACTTTCGGTATGCATGCAAGGTACGCGGGGCCCGGATCGGTGGATGCAGACGGCGGCGCTGGCAGGATTGTCCGCTGCCATGCAATCTAGCCAGCATGCCTGTGTCCCGTCAGCCTTCGTCGCCGCGCCACGGCCTCGCCCGCGTGCTGTCCAAGCGCGGGCTGTGTTCGCGCAGCGAGGCGGCGCGGATGATCGTTGCCGGGCGGGTGTCGATCGACGGCCGCGTGGTGCGCGATCCCGAACATCCGACGGCGACCGACGCGGTCGGCATCCGCATCGAAGGCGACGATGGCGTGGATGTCCGTGCGCAGCGCACCTATCTGATGCTCAACAAGCCCCGCGGGCTGCTGACCACGGTTGCCGACGAACGTGGCCGCGACACCGTCTATCGCTGTTTCGACGGCGCTGGTCTGGGCTGGATCGCGCCGGTCGGCCGGCTCGATAAGGCCAGCGAAGGTTTGTTGCTTTTCAGCAATGATCCGCAATGGGCCGCGCACATCACCGACCCGGCGCGTGGGCCGCACAAGACCTATCACGTGCAGGTCGATACGCATCCCGATGCGCCACGGCTCGCCGCGATGATCGACGGCGTCGACGCCGACGGCGAACGCCTGTGCGCACGCACGGCCACGCTACTGCGCCATGGCGAAAAAAACGCCTGGATCGAAATTGTCCTTGATGAAGGCCGCAACCGGCAGATCCGTCGCCTGCTGGCCGCACTCGACATCGGCGTGTTGCGGCTGGTGCGCGTGGCGATCGGACCGCTGCCGCTCGGCGATCTCGGCAAACGCGCGTGGCGGATGCTGTCGGCCGACGAGATCGACGCGCTGGCACGCCGCGCCGGCTGAACGTCACCCCTGCCGCTCGCGCCAGAGCGCGCAAAAAACAGCTGGCGCAGGGCGCGCGCAGGTCAGGGAATCAGCAGCACCTTGCCGGTCGCGCGCCGGCTTTGCAGGTGCGCATGCGCCGCGGCACCGTCGGCCAGCGCATAGCGCGCGGTGATGGTCACGCGCAGATCGCCGCGACGCACGGCGTCGAAGAGTTCCGCCGCGCGCGTGCGGCGATCGTCGGCGGTGCGCAGCACGTTCCACAGATCACCGCCGGTGAGCGTTTTCGAGCCGTCCATCAGCACGCGCGGATCGACCGGCACGGGGTCGCCGCCGGCCATGCCGTAGAACACCACGCGCCCGCCGGTGCGCACCGCGCGCAGCGACGCGTGCACGGTGCTGCCGACCGAATCGTAGGCGACATCGACGCCGCCATCGCCGAAGGCCTGCGCCTGCGCGACCCAGTCGTCGTCGTAGGTCGATGTGGCATCGGCCCCCACGGCCTGCGCGACCGCGCACTTGGCTGCGGTCGAGGCCAACGCCAGCACGCGCGCGCCGCGCGCCTTGGCCAGTTGCACCAGCAATTGCCCGACGCCGCCGGCCGCGGCGTGCACCAGTACCGATTCGCCGGCGCGCAGCGGATGGCTGTCGCGGATCAGGTATTGCGCGGTCAGACCTTGCAGCAGGAGGGCTGCGGCGGTGTCGAGCGCGATGTCGTCAGGCAGTGCGATCAGCCGGTCGGCCGGCACCGCGACCAGCTCGGCATTCGCGAACGCGCTGTCGGCGAACGCGACGCGCTGGCCGCTGCTGAAACCGCTCTCGGACGCGGCCGAGACGACCTCGCCGGCGGCCTCGTAGCCGGCGATCCATGGCGGGTCGCCAGCGAGGTGGTAGTGGCCTTGGCGGCGATAGACGTCGGCGAAGTTCAGGCCGATCGCGCGCGTGCGCACCAGCACCTCGCCGGCGGCGACCACCGGATCGGCGATCTCACGCAGTTGCAGCACTTCCGGTCCGCCGAAGCGGTCGAACACCAGTGCGCGCATGTCAGGACGCCAGCACGCCGAGTTCGCGGCCGATGCGCGCGAACGCATCGATGCAGCGATCGAGATGCGCGCGGGTGTGCGCGGCGGAAATCTGCGTGCGGATGCGCGCCTGATCCTTCGGCACCACCGGGAAGAAGAACCCGATCGCGTAGATGCCCTCGTCGAGCAGCCGTTGCGCAAACCGCTGCGCGAGCGGTGCGTCGTACAGCATTACCGGGCTGATCGGATGCACGCCGGGTTTGATGTCGAAGCCGAGCGCGGTCATGCGTTCGCGGAAGTACGTGGTGTTGGCGACCAGCCGTTCGCGCAGTTCGGCGGCTGAGTCGAGCATCGCGAATGCCTTGATGCCGGCCGCAACCACGTGCGGCGGCAGCGAGTTGGAAAACAGATACGGACGCGAGCGCTGGCGCAGCAGTTCGATGACCTCGGCCTTCGCCGTGGTGAATCCGCCGAGCGCGCCGCCCATCGCCTTGCCGAGCGTGCCGGTGATGATGTCGATGCGGTCGAGCACGCCTTTCACCTCCGCCGAACCGCGGCCGGTGGCACCGAGAAATCCGGTCGCATGGCATTCGTCGATGTGCACCAGCGCGCGGTATTTTTCGGCCAGCGCGGTGATGTCGTCGAGCGGCGCGATGAAGCCGTCCATCGAGAACACGCCGTCAGTGGAGATCAGCTTGGTGCGCGCGCCGGCGGCGTCGGCGGCCTGCAGCTGTTTTTCCAGGTCGGCCATGTCGCAGTTGGCATAGCGGTAGCGCTGTGCTTTGCACAGGCGCACGCCATCGATGATCGAGGCGTGGTTGAGCGCATCGGAAATGATCGCGTCATGTTCGTCGAGCAGCGGCTCGTACAGGCCGCCGTTGGCGTCGAAGCACGCCGCATAAAGAATGGTGTCTTGCTTGCCGAAGAAACCGGAAATGGTCGATTCGAGCTGCTTGTGCAGGTCCTGCGTGCCGCAGATGAAGCGCACCGACGCCATGCCGAAGCCGTGCGTGTCGAGGGCGTTTTTGGCCGCAGCGATGATGTCCGGATGGTCGGCGAGACCGAGGTAATTGTTGGCGCAGAAGTTCAGCGCCGTGCGGCCGTCGGCGAGGGTGATCTCCGCCGACTGCGGGCCGGTGATGATGCGTTCGGCCTTGAACAATCCGCCAGCGCGGATGCTGTCGAGGGTGTCGGCGTAGCGTTGGGTCAGGGACATCGGGGTCTTCGCGTGTCAGAGGCAAAGCGGTGGAGGCTAGCGGAGAGGTACGAGATACGAGCAACCGGCAACGAGCCGGAATCCGCTTCTACTCGTTCCTCTCCACTGGTTCCTAAACTGATCAGTTCCAGCTGAGCACGACCTTGCCGGACTTGCCGGACTCCATCAGATCGAAGCCCTTCTGGAACTCATCCGCCGGCAGCTGGTGACTGAGCACCTTGCCGAGCGGGAAACCGCTCAATACCAGCTGCGTCATCTTGTACCAGGTCTCGTACATGCGACGGCCGTAGATGCCTTGCACAGTGAGGCCTTTGAAGATGATGCGGTCCCAGTCGATGCCCGCGCCCTTGGGCAGGATGCCGAGCAAGGCGATCTTGCCGCCGTGGTACATGCAGTCGAGCATGTCGTTGAACGCATGCGCGTTGCCGCTCATCTCCAGACCGACGTCGAAGCCTTCCATGTGCAGGTCGGCCATCACGTCCTTGACCGACTGATTGGTGACATTCACCACGCGCGTCGCGCCCATGTCGGCGGCGAGTTTGAGGCGGTAGTCGTTGACGTCGGTGACCACCACGTTGCGCGCGCCGATGTGCTTGCAGATGCCGGCGGCCATCACTCCGATCGGCCCCGCACCGGTGATCAGCACGTCCTCGCCGACCACGTCGAACTCCAGCGCGCAGTGCGTGGCGTTGCCGTAAGGGTCGAAAAACGCAGCCAGCTCCGACGGGATCTGGTCGGGGATCGGCCACAGGTTGGTGGCCGGCATCACGATGTATTCGGCGAACGCGCCGTTGCGGGTCACGCCGATACCCACGGTGTTGGGACATAGGTGCTGCTTGCCCGCGCGGCAGTTGCGGCAGTGGCCGCAGACGATGTGGCCCTCCGCCGACACGCGCTGACCGATCGCATAGCCACTGACCCCGGCGCCGAGCGCGACGATGCGGCCGACAAACTCGTGGCCGATCACCAGTCCCGGCGTGATGGTGCGCTGGCTCCATTCGTCCCACAGGTAGATGTGCAGGTCGGTGCCGCAGATCGCGGTCTTCTCGAGCTTGATCAGCACCTCGTTGGTGCCTGGCGAGGGCACGTCCATTTCCTCCATCCAGATGCCCTTGGCGGCCTCGCGCTTGACCAGCGCCTTCATGCGTTGGGGGATCAGCGCGGTGGACGAAAGCTGCGCGGCGGTCTGCGACATGGCGTACCTAGTGCGGTGCGGGGCGGTGATTGTAGCGCTGCGCGCCGCGCCATCGGTTTGCATGACTGTCGGCAGTTGCCCGCGACGGCCGTCTGTGTCTATGGTCGTGGGCTGAGCGTTCTCTATCGGAGTGACCATGCACCTGCGAGCATTGTCGGCGGCAGCGACCGCTGCGCTGTCGAGCGTCGTCGTTACGGCTTTGGTGGCGATCTCCGCCGCTGCGCATGCCGACGAGGGCATGTGGCTGCCGTCGCAATTGCCGCAGATTTCCGCACAGCTCAAGGCCGCAGGCTTCAAGGGCGATGCCAACGCTCTCGCCGACCTCACCAGACCGCCGATGAGCGCGGTGGTGTCGCTGGGCGGCTGCACGGCGAGTTTCGTGTCGCCCGACGGCCTGGTGGTCACCAACCACCACTGCGCGTTCGGCGCGATCCAGCTCAATTCGACGCCGGCCAACAATCTGATCGGTAACGGTTTCAATGCCGCCACGCGCGCGCAGGAAGTCTCCGCCGGACCGGCGACGCGGGTGTTCGTGACCACCGCGTTCGACCGCATCACCGATCGCATCCTCGCTGCCGCGCGCGGCAAGACCGGGCGCGCCTATTTTGACGCGGCCGACGTCGCGACCAAGGCCGCGATCGCCGAATGCGAACGCGAGCCCGGCCCCCGCTGCAGCGTCGCCAACATGGACTACGGCAGCGACTTTTATCTGGTCAAGCAGCTGGAGTTGAAGGACATCCGGCTGGTGTATGCGCCGCCGCAGGCGATCGGCAACTACGGTGACGAGATCGACAACTTCGTGTGGCCGCGGCACAGCGGCGATTTCGCGTTTTACCGCGCGTATGTCGGCAAGGACGGCAAGCCGGCGGCGTTCTCCAAGGACAACGTGCCGTACACGCCGCCGGCACATTTGCAGATATCGACCGATCCGGTCAGCGACGGCGATTTCGCGATGCTCGCAGGCTATCCGGGCGTGACGTTCCGGCATCGCACGGCAGCGGAGTTTGCCGAACAGGTGCAGTCGCTGCTGCCGTCGCGCGTGGTGCTGTCGGAGGCATTGATAAAGACCATCGAACGGGCGAGTGCCGGTAGGCCTGATGCGACGGTACTGTATGCCGCGCAGGTGCAGGGGCTCAAAAACATGCTCAAGCGCGCGCAGGGCGAACTCGACGGCCTGCGCCGCAGCGATGCCGTCGGCGTACGCAGCGCAGACGAAGCCGCGATGCTTGCATGGCTGACAGCACAGCCGGATGCGGCGGCGACCAAGGCCGACATCGAAGCCGCCGGCCAGGCGGTCGCCGCATCGAACGCCACGCGCGGACGTGACGTACTGATCGCATCGATGCGCTCGCAGACGCAGCTACTGAGGAGCGCGCTGCAATTGCAGCGGCTGGCGATCGAACGCGGCAAGCCGGATGCGCAGCGCGAGTCCGGTTATCAGCAGCGCGACGAGGCGCTGATCGAAGGCGCGCTGAAGCAGGTGCAGCGGCGCTACCACGCCAACGTCGAAAAGGCGCTGCTGGCCGAACTGCTGAGCCGCTACCGCGCGTTGCCGGCGGACCAGCATCTGGCCGAACTCGACACCGTCTTCGGCCGCGACGCCGCGTCCGCGACGCGCGCGCTCGATGCGCTGTATGCGGCCACCACGCTCGGCGATGAGGCTGCGCGCCTGGCGCTGCTGAGCGCCGCGCCTGCGGACGTGACCGCATCGCAGGACGCGCTGATGCGCGCGGCGTCGACGCTGATGCCGGCACTGCTGCGCGTTGAGGATGCCGACAAGGCTCGTGATGGCGAGCTGCTGCGCCTGCGCCCGGCCTATATGCGCACGTTGATCGCGTATCGCCAATCGCAGGGCCGTGCGGTGTATCCGGATGCCAACGCCACGCTGCGCGTGAGTTACGGCAAGGTCAGCACGCTGGTGCCGCGCGATGGCGTCAAGTACGCAGCATTCACCACGGTGCGCGGCATCGTCGACAAGCACACCGGCAAGGCGCCGTTCGACGCCCCGCAGCCGCTGCGCGACGCGATCGCGAAGGCCGATTTCGGCAGCACTGCCGATCCGGTGCTGAAAACGCAGACGGTGGATTTTTTGACCGATCTCGACACCACCGGCGGCAATTCCGGCTCCCCGGTGCTCGATGCGCGCGGACGGCTGATCGGCCTGAACTTCGACAGCAACTGGGAGGCAGTGAGTGCGAGCTGGATGTACGATCCGCGCGTCAAGCGCGCGATCCACGTCGACATCCGCTACCTGCGCTGGTTGCTGGCCAAGGTTTATCCGGCGCCGCAGCTGTTGCAGGAGATGAACTTGCCGGCGGAGTAGTCTGGAGGTGCCGGCGAGCAGCAAAGAAAAATCAGTCCGCGAATGACGCGAAGGGCGCGAAAGGAAAGCTGACTGCCGTGCCTACTCTTCAAGTTTTCCCGCTTTCTTTCGCGTTTTTGCGTCCTTCGCGGACCAATGCTTGCGCTTTTCCATCAATCGACACGCGACACCGAATCCGCAACAGGACACCCACGATGCACAAGACCAGAATCATCGCCGCCGTCATCGCCACCCTCGCCACCGCCATCCCCCAGGCCTGCGCCGGCGAGGGCATGTGGGTGCCGCAGCAGTTGCCGGAAATCGCCGGGCCGCTGAAGAAAGCCGGCCTCAAGCTTGATCCGAAGCAGCTCGCCGATCTCACCGGCGATCCGATGAGCGCGGTGGTGTCGCTGGGCGGCTGCACGGCGAGCTTCGTGTCGCCACAAGGTTTGGTGGTCACCAACCACCACTGCGCCTACGGCGCGATCCAGCTCAACTCGACGCCGGAAAAAAACCTGATGATCGACGGCGTCAACGCCGCCGCGCGCAACGACGAGCTCACCGCCGGCCCCAATGCGCGGATCTACGCGTTGGACTCGATCCAGGACGTCAGCGAGCGCGTCAGCGCTGCGATCAAGGCCGCACCCGATGCACTCGCGCGCACCCAGGCGCTCGACACGATCGAAAAACAGCTCATCGCCAGCTGCGAAGCCGGCGGCGGCTACCGCTGCCGGCTGTACAGCTTTGCCGGCGGCAACAGCTATCGGCTGTTCAAGAGTCTCGAAATCAAGGACGTGCGCCTGGTCTATGCGCCGCCAGGCAGCATCGGCAGCTACGGCGGCGAGGTCGACAACTGGACGTGGCCGCGCCACACCGGCGACTTCTCGTTCTATCGCGCCTACGTCGGCCAGGACGGCAAGCCGGCCGCGTATGCGCCCGACAACGTGCCCTACCAGCCGAAGCACTGGTTGAAATTTGCCGACAAGCCGCTGCGCGCCGGTGATTTTGTGATGGTTGCGGGCTACCCGGGCAGCACCAGCCGCTACGCGCTCGCCGAGGAGTTCGACAACACCGCGACCTGGGCGTATCCGGCGGTGAGCAGGCATTTCAAGCAGTTGACCGCGCTGGTCGACGCCGAGGGCGCGAAGAATCCCGACATCGCGGTCAAGTACGCGAGCACTGTGCGCGGCTGGGACAACGTCACCAAGAACTACGACGGCCAACTCGAGGGCTTCAGCCGCACCGCTGCCGCCGCGCGCAAGCGCAGCGACGACGATGCGGCGCTGGAATGGCTGCGCGCGCAGGGCGACAAGGGCGCCGCGGCGCTGGTCGGGCACCAGCAACTGGCGAGGCTTGCGGATGCGACCCGGGCCACGCGCGACCGCGACATGATCGTCGGCCAACTCGACAGCACTGGCGCGCTCGGCGCGGCGATCACGCTGTACCGCCTGTCGATCGAATCCGCCAAACCCGACGCGCAGCGCGAGAGCGGCTACCAGCAGCGCGACCTGCCGCAGATCGAGGGCACGATGACGCAGATGGATCGCCGCTACGTCGCGACGATGGACGCGCAGCTGCAGCGCTACTGGCTGACTCAATACATCGCGCTTCCGGCCGCGCAGCGCGACACCGAACTCGACAAGTGGCTCGGCGGCAGCGATGCCCAATCGATCGACCGCGCGATCGCGACGCTGGCAAAGACCCGGCTCGGCGACGGTGCCAAGCGCAAGCGCTGGATCGGCGCCGAGCGCACGGTGTTCGAGAAGAGCACGGACCCGGCGATCCAATACGCAGTGCGGATGATGCCGACGCTGCTGCAGCGCGAAAAAGAGCGCAAGACCCGCACTGGCGATGCGCTGCTGGCGCGTCCGCCGTACCTGCAGGCGGTGGCCGACTATCGCAGGAGCAAGGGCCAGTTTGTGTACCCCGACGCCAATGCGTCGCTGCGCATCACCTTCGGTAACGTGACCGCGTACACCAAGCTCGACGGCAGCAAGCAGCTGCCGTTCACCACGCTGGAGCAGATCGCGGCCAAGGCCACCGGCAAGGAGCCGTTCGACGCGCCCAAGCCGCTGCTCGACGCGATCGCGGCCAAGCGCTACGGCGGTCTCGACGACAAAAAACTGGGCACGGTGCCGGTCAACTTTCTGTCCGACCTCGACATCACCGGCGGCAATTCCGGCTCGCCGGTGATGGATGCGCAGGGCAAGCTGGTCGGCCTGGCGTTCGACATGAATTGGGAGGCGGTGGTGTCGAACTGGGTGTTCGACCCGGAGATGACGCGGATGATCTCGATCGACCAGCGCTATATGCGCTGGATCATGCAGGAGGTGTCTCCGGCGCCGCAGCTGCTGCAGGAGCTGAATCTCGTGCCGAAGAGATAGCGGCACGGTGGCAGCGGCCACGGTGGTGACGAGGCCGTTCCGACCTGGCCTCATCGCGGCCACAACCGCTGCCACAAAAGCGCCAGATGCCACGCGCAAGCAGACCGATAACCATATGCATTGCAGCACCGTTGCAGCGATTGGGTCGCGTCGCGTCTGTTAGGCTTCCGCCGCCCTCAGCGCGGAGTCGACGACATCATGAGAGTCCTGCTCGCCCGTCACGGCGAAACGCCGTGGAATGCCGAAGGCCGCTATCAGGGGCAGAAGGATATCGCGCTGTCCAAGGTCGGCGAGAAGCAGGCACGGTTGCTCGGCCAGCGCCTGCGCGAGGTGCGTATCGACCGCGCGCTGGCATCGCCGCTGTCGCGCGCGCACCGCACCGCGCAGTACGCACTCGGTGAGGCGCGTGCGCCGATGGTCGAGACCGACGTTGGGCTGATGGAGATCGCGCACGGCGAATGGGAGGGCTTGCTCGCGTCCGAAATCCACGAACGCGACCCCGAGCGCTTGCAGCACTGGCGCACCGCGCCCGACAAGGTGCAGATGCCCGGCGGTGAGTCGCTGCACCAGGTGTTCACCCGCGCATGGCCGGCGTTCGCGACGGCCTGCGCCGGTCTCAGCGCCGACGACACAGTGCTGATCGTCGCCCACGACGCCGTCAACCGCGTGCTGTTGTGCCACATCCTCGGCATCCCATTCGCGAAGCTGTGGGCCATTCGCCAAGCCCCGACCACGCTCAACCTGCTTGAAGGCCCCGACATCGACCACCTCGACGTCGTCCGCCTCAACGACTGCACGCACCACACGCTGCTGTTTGGTGAGGCAGTGCATCGGGCGCTGTAATGGTATGAGGTCGCGTCGAATATCCGATCGCCAGACAAGACCAGAGATCAACACGTCGCGCTGGTCATCTCGGCTTGGGTCGGGATGACAGTCTCCATTGGGTTTCGCTAACGTTGCACGATGTCCACGCAAGCACCCGCACGCACGCTTCCGGAATGGCTGGCCTACATCGAGCGCCAGCATCCGAAATCCATCGCGATGGGCCTCGACCGCGTGCGCGAGGTCGCGCAGCGGCTCGGGCTCGGCAAGCCCGCGAAACGGGTCGTCACCGTCGCCGGCACCAATGGCAAGGGCTCGACGGTGGCCTTCATCGAGGCGATCGCGCGCGCGGCGGGCCTGCGGGTCGCTGCCTACACCTCGCCGCATCTGCTCGCCTACAACGAGCGCGTGCGCATCGATGGCCATGATGCCGACGATGCCGCCTTGATCGATGCCTTCGAGACGGTCGAAGCCGCGCGCGCAGAGGTATCGCTGACGTATTTCGAATACGGCACGCTTGCTGCGCTGTGGCTGTTCCAGCGCGCGGCGCTCGATCTCGCGATCCTTGAGGTCGGCCTCGGCGGCCGCCTCGATGCGGTCAATCTGGTCGATGCCGACGTGGCGGTGATCACCACCGTCGATCTCGATCACCAGGACTACCTCGGCGACAACCGCGAGGCGATCGGCGCGGAGAAAGCCGGCATCGCGCGCGCGTGGACGCCGCTGGTGATCGGCGAGGACGACCCGCCGTCGAGCGTGCTCGGCCGCGCGTATGCGATTGGCGCGGCGACGTGGCGGGCCAACAGCGACTTCTTCTTCGAGCGCATCGACCGCGACCGCTGGCGCTGGCGCGAGGTCGGCTTCGCCATCGATCTGCCGTTGCCGCTGCTTGCCGCACCGGCGCAGCTGCGCAACGCCGCCACCGCGATCGCCGCGTTGCGTGCGCTCGACATTGCGATCGCCGACGCCGCGCTCGTCGCAGGCGTGGCCGGCGCACGTATCGCCGGCCGCCTGCAGCGCGTCGAGCGCGACGGCATCGCGATCGTGATCGATGTCGGCCACAACCCGCAGGCCGCGCGCGAACTCGCAGCGTGGCTGGCGGCGTCGCCGTTGGCGGGGCGAACGTTCGCGGTATTTGCCGCGCTCGGCGACAAGGACATCGCCGGCGTGGTGAATGCGATGCAGTCCGGCATCGACCGCTGGTTTATCGCCGGACTGACCGAAGCCGGCGCGCGCGGCATCGCTGTCGACGCGTTCGCGCAACGCCTTGCCGGCACCGCGGCGGCGGCGGCCGAACGCCATGCCGATGTCGACGCCGCGCTGACGGCTGCGTGCGATGCCGCGCGGGCCGGCGATCGCATCCTGGTGTTTGGCTCGTTTCACACCGCGGCCGCGGCGCTGCGCGCGCTGGCGACATGATATTCAGAGGCGCACGCAGCGCAGGCGTATAATTCGCCGGCCTTCCGCCGCCCCCGACTATCGATGGATTCCGGATTGAAACAGCGCCTGATCGGCGCCGCTGTGTTGGTCGCGCTGGCGGTGATCTTCCTGCCGATGCTGGTCAACGGCCCGGCCCCCGACAGCGGCGTGTCCGACGTGTCGCTGAGGGTGCCAGACGCGCCGACCGGTGACACCATCACCCGTGACCTGCCGCTGGTCGTGCCTGCCGAAGCGCCGGCGGACGGCGCGACCGGCATGCCGAGCGCGCCACCCGCCGACGCGGCGCTGCCGACGGTGGATACCACCAACAGCGCGCCCGGCGCGCGCGCCGACAGCGACGCCCGAGCACCTGCGCCGATGCTGCCGGCCACGGTCGCCGGCGGCGATTACGCGGCGCATTTCGGCGCGTATGCCAGCACCGTTAGCGCCGATACCGTGGTGTCGCGTTTGCGCGCCGCGCAGTTGCCGGCGTACCGCGACCGCGCCGCGGTCGACGGCAAGCCGGCGTGGCGCGTGCGCATCGGCCCGTATGCCACGCGCGCCGATGCCGAAACCGCGCGCCTGCGCGCGAACAGCATCGGCCAATCGTCGTCGTCGCGCGTGGTCGTGCTCGATGCCGATGCCGCCACACCGGCCAGTGCATCGCCGCCGGCATCGGCATCGGCATCGGCATCGGCATCGGCATCGCCGCGCATCGCCGCGCCGTCGGCGGGGTCCGCGCCGCCTGCCGCACCCAAACCGACCGCATCGTCGACCGCCAACATCGGCTTCGCGGTGCAACTCGGCGCGTTCGGCAACGCCGCGCAGGCCAACAACAAGCGCGACGAATTGCGCGCGGCCGGTTTCAGTGCGTTTACCGAAACCGTCAACACCGACCAGGGCGCGCTCACCCGCGTGCTCGCCGGCCCAGTGCTCGGCCGCGCCGAAGCCGACGCGCTCAAGGCGCAGCTGAAGTCCAAACTCGGCGCCGACGGCATGGTGCGCACGCACCCCTGACGCGCGCTACGCCACGCAAGCAACAAGCGCCACTCTTTCCCAATCGGCAGACCCTCATGTGCGGCATCGTCGGCATTGTTGCAACCACTGAAGTCGCGCCGGCGCTGTACGACGGCCTGCAAGTCCTGCAGCACCGCGGCCAGGACGCCGCCGGCATCGCGACCGCCAACGGCGGCCAGCTGCGCGTGCACAAGGGCAATGGCTTAGTGCGCGACGTGTTCGACGATCGTGCGATGCACCTGCTCGAAGGCCGCGTCGGTATCGCCCACTGCCGCTATCCGACCGCCGGCAGCGAGGGCAGCGACGAGGCCCAGCCCTTTTACGTCAACTCGCCCTACGGCATCGCGCTCGCGCACAACGGCAACCTGATCAACACCGACGCGCTGCGCCGCGAAGTCTTTGAGGAGGACCGCCGCAACATCAACACCGATTCCGATTCGGAAGTGCTGCTCAATGTCTTCGCGCACGAGCTCGATCGCCAGAAGACGCTGACCCCGGAGGCCGCCTTCCTCGCGATCGACGGCGTCAACCGCCGCGCCAAGGGCGGCTACGCGGCGGTGGCGACGGTGCTCGGGCTCGGCCTGGTCGCGTTTCGCGATGCGCACGGCATCCGTCCGCTGGTGCTCGGCCGCCGCGTTACCGACGCCGGCAGCGAATACGCGATCGCATCGGAATCCGTCGCACTCGACATCCTCGGCTTCGAGCGCTTGCGCGACGTCGCGCCGGGCGAGGGTATCGTGATCACCGCGCGCGGCGAGCTGCACACGCGGCAATGCGCCGAGCCTGCCGTGCATTCGCCGTGCATCTTCGAATACGTGTACTTCGCGCGGCCGGACTCGATGATCGAAGAGATTTCCGTCCACAAGGCGCGCATGCGCATGGGCGTGACGCTCGGCGAAAAAATCCTGCGCGAGCGTCCCGATCACGACATCGACGTGGTGATTCCGATCCCGGACACCTCACGCGACTCCGCGCTGGAGATCGCCAGCGTGCTCAACGTCAAATACCGCGAGGGCTTCATCAAGAACCGTTACGTCGGCCGTACCTTTATCATGCCCGGGCAGGGCGAGCGGGTGAAATCGGTCAAGCGCAAACTCAACGCGATCCCGCTTGAGTTCCGCAATCGCGTGGTGCTGCTGGTCGACGACTCGATCGTGCGCGGCACCACGTCGCGGCAGATCATCCAGATGGCGCGCGATGCCGGCGCGCGCAAGGTCTATCTCGCCTCGGCCGCGCCGCCGGTGCGCTATCCCAATATCTACGGCATCGACATGCCCTCGGTCGACGAGCTCGTCGCCAACGGCCGCAGCGAGCGCGAGATCGAGGAATTTCTCGGCTGCGACTGGCTGGTCTACCAGGACCTGTCGGACCTCGAAGCCGCCGTCGCCGGGCCGAAATTTCCAAACCGCAAGTTCGACAGTTCGTGCTTCAACGGCGAGTACATCACCGGCATCGAACCGGGCTATTTCGAGCGCATCCAGCAGTTGCGCTCGGACGAGGCGAAGAAGAAGCGGCGGTTGGCGTCGTAGGCGTGCGCAATGGCCGGAGGGTGATCTCGCGCTTGCCTTCTCCCAGCGGCAGAAGAGCCTGCCCCGGACTTGATCCGGGGTGGCGCGAAACGCCGGATGAGGCCATGGTGTTGGAGGGACGATGCTTGTTTCCGGAGACATCCTTCCCCGATCGGCTTTCGGCAGCGTCTCTCGACGGCAGAAGGAACGGCAAGGATCACCACACCGGTAACTGCGGAGTTCCATGATCCACTCACTTTTCACCGCCGCCGCCGCGTGCCTTGCCGCGGACACCGCCGATCGCAAGGTCGATGCGAGTGTTGCTGCGGCGTCGGCGTTCGCGCGCGGTGAGCTGCTGGCGCATGACGACAGCTCGTTGCCCGAATCGATCCGCATGCCCGGCCGTCCGCCGCGCCCGCGGCTGGTGCATCCGCGCGCATTGCCGCAGCGCAAGCTCGGCGGCAGCGAAGGCCGCGCCGCGTTCATCCACGCGATCGCGCACATCGAGTTCAACGCGATCGATCTCGCATGGGATGCGGTGTACCGGTTTCGCGGCATGCCCGCGGAGTACTACGCCGACTGGGTGGCGATCGCCAGCGACGAGGCGCGGCACTTCACGCTGCTGCGCGCGCGGCTGCAGGCGCTCGGTCACGACTACGGCGACTTCGACGCCCACAACGGCCTGTGGGAAATGGCCGAACGCACCGCACACGACGGTCTCGCGCGGATGGCGTTGGTGCCGCGCGTGCTCGAGGCGCGCGGGCTTGACGTCACGCCTGGGATGATCGTCAAGCTGCGCGCGCACAACGACGCCGCCACCGCCGACATCCTCGAGCTGATCCTGCGCGAGGAGATCGCCCATGTCGCCGCCGGTAGCCGCTGGTTTCGCTGGCACTGCCAACGCGCCGGCGTCGTGCCAGAGCGGCGCTTCCGCGAGCTGCTCACGCAATACGCCCGCGACGTGCTGCGCGGCCCGTTCAATCGCGAGGCGCGGGCGGCTGCGGGATTCAGCGAACAAGAACTTGCCGCGCTCGAAGCCGCCCTGTAGGAGCGCCCGATCGGCGCAATGCTTTTTTCTGACGAATCGGAGCCAAGGCATCGCGTCCATGGGGCGCGTCTACAAGGTCGCGAGATTGACGCCGTCGGCACCGACCCGCAGTACCGATCCCTGCGCGTACCAGTCGCCGAGCACGATGCGCGTGCGATCGCCGTCGCGATGCACGGCCGGGCGGTGGGTGTGGCCGTGGATGATGGTGTCGACGCCGTGCGCAGCGAACGCAGCGGCGACTGCGGTCGCTGACACGTCGGTGAGGGTTTCCATCGTGCCGGCGTCGCGCAGTTGGCCCTGTCGCGCCTGGCTGGCGGCGCGCGCGGACCGCGCGAACGCGAGGCGTGCGGCCAGTGGCTGCGACAGGAATTGCTGCTGCCATTGGCGATCGCGGGTCTGCGCTCGGAACTGTTGGTAGGCAACATCGCCGGTGCACAGCAGGTCGCCGTGGGTCAGCAGTACCGGTGTGCCGTACAGATCGATCACCACCGGATCGGCGAGCAGCGCCATGCCCGCGCGCTGCGCGTAATCATCGCCTAGCAGGAAATCGCGGTTGCCGTGCATGAAGGACACCGGTACGCCAGCGTCGGACAACGCGCGCAGTTTGTCGGCGACGAGCGCGCCGGCGTCCGACGGATCGTCGTCGCCAACCCAGGCCTCGAACAGGTCGCCGAGGATGTACAGCGCCTCGGCGTCGCGCGCTTCAGCGTCGACAAAGTCGGCGAACAGCCGGGTGACCTGCGGTCGCGCAGGGTCAAGATGCAGATCGGAGATGAAAAGTGTCGTCATCGCACGGAGTTTAGCCCTCGCCTTCCAGCGCGGGTTGGCTGCGGCGGCTTGAGCGTAAAGATCCCTGTGTGTGCAAAACACGAACGCGATCCTCGCCTGCCCCGCCACGCGCAGCGCGCGTGGCGCGCACCGCGCCACTGTGGAGCGGGAGGAGACAAGCAGCGCAGTCCCGTAAACTGCCCCGACTGTTCTCCGATCGAGCCTTGCATGACCTGCCGCACACGTTTTGCCCCGAGCCCGACCGGCTATCTGCACATCGGTGGCGCGCGCACCGCGTTGTATTGCTGGCTGCAGGCGCGACGGCACGGCGGCGAGTTCATTCTGCGCATCGAGGACACCGACCGCGAGCGCAGCACGCAGGCGGCGATCGACGCGATCCTCGAAGCGATGGACTGGCTGGGGCTGCGTTACGACGAAGGTCCGATCTACCAGACGCAGCGGCTCGACCGCTATCGCGCCGTCGCCGAGCAGCTGCTCGCCAGCGGCCACGCGTACTACGCCTACGAAACCAAAGCCGAGCTCGAGACGATGCGCGAGGCGGCGCTGGCCGCCGGCCGCAAGCCGCGCTACGACGGCGCGTATCGCGATCGCGACGCGGGCCATCGCGACGATCCCAATCGCGTGATCCGCCTAAAGAATCCGCTCGACGGCGTGGTGGCGTGGGACGACAAGGTCAAGGGCCGTATCGAGATCGCCAACGCCGAGCTCGACGACCTAGTGATCTTCCGCCCCGACGGCTATCCGACCTACAACTTCGCGGTGGTGGTCGACGATCTCGATATGCGCATCAGCGACGTGGTGCGCGGCGACGACCACATCAACAACACGCCGCGGCAGATCAACATCTACCGCGCGCTCGGCGCTGAGGTACCGCATTTCGCGCATCTGCCGATGATCCTCGACCCCGATGGCGCCAAATTGTCCAAGCGCACCGGTGCCGCCGACGTGATGCAATACCGCGACGCCGGCTACCTGCCGCATGCATTGCTCAACTATCTGGTGCGGCTGGGCTGGTCGCACGGCGATCAGGAGATCTTTTCGATCGACGAGATGAGCGCGCTGTTCGATCTGAAGGACGTCAACGGCAAGGCTGCGCGGCTGGATCCGGACAAGCTCGGCTGGCTCAACCAGCAGTATCTGAAAAGCGACGATCCCGACGCGATCGCCACACATCTCGACTGGCATCTGCGCCACGCCGGCTACGACTTGTCGCGCGGGCCTGCCGCCGCTGACGTGGTGGTCGCACTGCGCGATCGGGTGCAGACCTTGAAGGACATGGCCGAGCGCGCGGCGGTCTGGTACCGGCCGCTCGTCGACTACGACGCTGCCGCGGTGAACAAACACCTCACCGCCGCCGCCGCGACGCCGCTGGCCGACGCACGCGCGCGTCTCGCCGCGTTGCCGGAATGGAATGTCGCGCCTGTCAGTGCCGCACTGCACGCCACCGCGGAGTCGCTGGCGCTGGGCATGGGCAAGGTCGCGCAGCCGCTGCGCGTGGCGATCACCGGCACCCAGGTCAGCCCGGACATCGCGCAGACGGTGTATCTCGCCGGGCAGCCCGAAGCGCTCGCGCGGATCGATGCGGCACTGGCGCGGATCGCGTCGTCCGCACCGGCCAACGCCAAGGGTTGAGTCGCGACTGCTTAGGCAGCATTCTGACGCCATGGCCATCCACGCTTGCACCGCGCCCAAGGATCACGTCCACGATGCCGGCGGTTTCGTGGCCGCGGTCGAGCGTGTCTGTCACGAACGCGGCCTGCGGCTGACGCCGATCCGTACGCGCGTGCTCGGCCTGGTGGCCGATGCCGGCCAGCCGATCAAGGCCTACGATCTGCTCGAACTGGTGCGCAATGGCGAGGGGCCGGGTGCCGCTGCGCCGCCGACGGTGTATCGCGCGCTCGATTTCCTGATGGCCAACGGCTTCATCCACAAGTTGCAGTCGGTCAATGCGTTTGTCGCCTGCCACCATCCGAGTACGGCGCAGCATTCGGTGCCGTTCTTGATTTGCGACCGCTGCCATCTGGCCATCGAGCTCGAGGATCTGGCGGTGGTCGCCCAGCTTGAAACGCGCGCCCGTGCGCTCGGCTTCCAGCCGCAGGCGCAGACCCTGGAAGTGCACGGCGTGTGCGCGAACTGCAGCATGCGCTGAGTGCCTGCTCACGGTTTTTTTGAATCTCTCCGTGCCCATTCCCCGCCGCTTGCGATGTAGGTCTTTCAGCGGGTGCCGTTGTGCGAATGCCCGGCCCATTTGTTCATGGCAGCCTCCTCGGGTCAGGCTACGAAGAAATTCCACTTTTGACTGCGGATACTTTGCGCGAGGACTGCCGTGATCGCCAGCGCTTCCAAACCCGGCGTGCGCAGCGCTCAGCCGAACAGGCTGACCCCTGGCACGATCCATAGCGACACGCCAGCCAGTGCGCTGCCGATCGCGGTGGCGGCGAGCACGTCGCTCGGGTAGTGCAGGCCGAGCACCACGCGCGACACCGCGACGCTGGCGGTGAACGGCACCAGCAGCCACGCCAGCGGCGGGACATGCGCGACCGCGACCAGGGTGAAGGCGACCGCGTGCAAGGTGTGCCCGGATGGGAAACTGAACTCGTCCAATGGCGCGGCCCAGGCCTGGATGCGCACGTCGGCCGCGAACGGCCGCGGTCGCCGCGTCCAGCGCTTGAGCAGTTTGTACATCAGCAGTGCGATCGCGCCGGTAGCGGCGAGATGTGCGGACGTGGCGAGGCCGGCGTCGTCGAGCACGATCAGCGCGGCCATCAGCACGTACCAGAACACGCCGTCGCCGAGCCGGCTGATCGCGGCGAAATAGGCGCGCGCGCGATGGCGCGAGCACAATTGGTTGACCCGCAGGCACCATCCGGCATCGCTGGCGACAAAGCGGCTACGCGGCGGCAATACGTGCATGGCTGGCCCTGTCGGCAGCGAGACGCATCAGGATCGATTCGAAATCGGCATACACCTGCTCGGGCCGCAGCCCCGATACCGCCGCGCGCGCTTGCCGGCCCATCGCGATGCGCAGATCGCGGTCGGCGGCGATGCGGCAGGCGGCGGCGATGAAGCCCTGCTCGTCGCCGGTCGCGATCGCCGCGCCGCGCACGCCGTCGCGCAGGGTTTCGCGCGTCGCGCCGTAGTCGAACGCCACCGTCGCCACGCCGCTGGCCATCGCTTCGAGGATGACGTTGCCGAAGGTTTCCGATGTGCTGGCAAACAGGAAC
>JBOHYD010000384.1:0-9400 GCA_050737635.1 Luteimonas sp.
ACGCCGGTGACCGGCGCGGTCACCGTGGCCAGGCCACGCGCGGACACCAGGTAGCCGCTCGCACGGGCGCGCTGGGTGTACGTGCCCAGCAGCAGGAACAGCGCGATGCCCAAGGTGCTCGCGGCCGCGAGCGCCGTCAGCACCCAGACCATGACCGGTTGGGCCAGCACGATGCCGCCTAGCCAGCCGCCACGCCGGGTCTGCATCACTTCGGGGCGGAACAAGGGTTCGTTCATAGCGCAGCCTGCGACGTGGGGGCGGTGGCCGCGTTCTCGCCGGGGCCGAATACCCAGCGGGCGAAGAACGCGGACAGGTCCTTGCCGCTGGCGCGCTGCAGCGCGCGCTGGAAGTCCGCGGTGTTCACCGACTGCCCGTAGTGCGTCCGGGTGTATTCGCGAATGCCGTGCCAGAACAGATCCTCGCCCAGTTCCTCACGCAGCAGGTGCAGCACGTAGGCCCCTTTCTGATAGACCACGGCGCGATCGTCGGCCGTAGGCTTGTCCCAGTTGTCGAACATCAGCGCGCGGTCGGTGCCGCTGGTGCGCAGCTTGTCCAGACGGCGCTTCCAGCCGTCGACTTGCTTGCGGTATTCGTCGTCGCCGAAGCGATGCTGCAGGTACGCGGCCGCCATGAAATTGGCGAAGCCCTCGTTGAGCCAGAAATGGTTCCAGTCCTGGCAGGTGACCATGTTGCCCCACCACTGGTGCGCGGCTTCGTGGGCGATGAGCGCCTGCGCGGTGGGCGTTTCCAGCACCTGCCGGCCATAGGACTCGGACATCAGCGAGAAGCCGGCCAGTTCCTGACCGATGGTCTTGGCGACCAACACCTGGGTGTAATCGCCGCGGTACGGCCGGCCGGCGCGCTCACCGAAGAAGCGCAGCATGTCGGCGGTATCGGCGAATACCCGGCGCAGCTGTTGCGGGTTCAGCTCCGCGGACAGATAACGCAACCGGGCCGCGCCGGCGCGTTCGTGCACCTGCGCGTAGCGGCCGGCGGCGAAGCCGTACACGTAGCTGGGCACCGGCGCGCGCTGGCGCCAGCGATGCACGCGGCGCCCGTCCGCGAGCCGGCGCACCGGCAGCGCCTGGCCGTTGCCCACCGCCGCCAGCCCGGCCGGCAGGACGATCGACAGGTCGAGCGTCGCCCGTTCCTGCGGGGCGTTGATGCACACCAGCCACTGGTCGGTGGAGAAGATTGTGTACAGCTCATCGCGCTGCGGCTGGAACTCCAGGCCGAAGCGCGGCGTGCCGCGGTAGCTGATGTCCAGCGTATGGCGCGCGCCGGCACGTGTGGCACGCGGCAAGCTCACCCGCAGCCGGCTGCCGTCCTTGGCGAAGGCCAGCGCGATGTCGTCCTCACGCACCGCTTCGATGACCAGTTCGCCAGCGTCGAATTCCAGCGCCGGCGCGGCGCTCAGAGCGAGCAGCTCGATGCGCACTTGGCCGCGCAGGCTGGCGGTGGCCAGGTCCGGCTCGATGCGGGCGGTGTAATGCCGCACATCGACTGCCGCGACGGCCGCCGGCTGGGTTTGCGCCGCGGCCTGCGTGGACAAGCTGAGCAGCAGCCACATCACCGCGCGGCGCAAGACGCTGCACGTGCGGACGGCCTGGAAGACGGAGTAAAGCTGCGATCGTGGAGTCATGCCGGCGTCCTTGGGGCAATGCGGGTCATCAGGCAGTCGTACTCGATCACACGCTCGCCTTCGCGGGTGACCGGATACAGGTCGACCACACCGAAGCCCGCCGCTTCGTAACGGGCAATGCTGGCCGTCCAGTGCGGCATGCCCTGGTAGATCGGGATCAGCGAGACTTCCGACTGCAGCGCCACCACGGCTTCCAGGCTGTCGCCCAAGCCCTCGAGCACTTCCAAGTCGAAGCCCTGCGTGTCCATCTTCAGAAAGATCCGGCGGTTGCGCCAGTTCACGCCAGTCATCGCCAGGACTTCGTCGAGCCGGTGCAGGGCGACGGTTTCCTGGGCAGCCGAGGTCGCTTCGGCGCCGAAGCGGCGGCCGCAGTAGTCGTTGGTTCGCAGCAGTGAGCTGAAGTCGCTCGACGCGCAGGTGTGCAACACCGCCTCGCCACGCGTACGTCCCAGCGCGAACGGCAGCACCTGCCAGCGCGGCTGGCCACGGGCGGCGCGCTGCAGTTGGGCAAAAGCCTGCGCCGCCGGCTCGAACGAAATCACCTCGTCGGAATAGAACGTGCGTAGTTCGCGCGCGAACTGACCGACGTTCGCGCCGACATCGAGCACCAAGTCGATCGCGCCGCGCGCGAACACTTCGCGCAGACGCTGTTCGCGGGTCAGCACCGGCAGCCGCGGCGGCATCGGCCAGACACTGGCGTTCATCGGGCCGCCCCGGCGCCGTCGATGCGTTCGAGCTGGTGCCGCGGATGGGCCCCGTAGGCCCATTCCTGCACCGCCATCAGCGCGTCGTCGGGCAGTTTGCACGCCAGCGCCCGCGCGTAACCTTCGCGCGCCGCCGCGAGTTCGCCTTTGTGGAACAGGGCGTCGGCGATCAGGCAATGCCCTTCGGCGTAGCGCGGATCGATCTCCACCGCACGCCGGCCGGCGGCGATGGCCGCGTCATGCCGGCCGAGCAGCAAGTGGCCGCAGCCCAGGTAGTACGCCGAGTGGTACAGGCCTTGGCGGTAGTTGCCCAGGGCCAGCGCGCGTCCGTAACAGGCGATCGCGTCTTCGTCGCGCGCGGCCTTGCGGTGCTCGTTGCCCAGGTAGTGCCACAAGCGGCCTTCGTCGGGCCGGGCCTGCAGCGCGTGCTGCAGAATCCGGATGTTGCGCTTGGCCGATGATTCCTTGCCCTCCTTGTCGGGCAGGTTGTGGATCACGATGCCGCGTTCGATGGTGAAACCGCCGTCGTGTTCCAGGTACTCGTGGATCGGGCTGCAGTAGCCTTGCGCGTCGGCGCGGCGGAACAGCCGGCCCGACACCCACTGCGCCCCCTGCGAGTGCATGGTCACGCCGACGCAGCCGCGCGCTTGGGCGATCACGGCGCCAATGTGTCCCGCGCCGGCTTCCAAGACTTCATCCGCGTCGATCTGCAGCACCCAGTCGCCGCCGGCCAAAGCCAGCGCGGCGTTGCGGGCCGCGGCGAAGTCCTCGATGCGGCCGTCCGCCCCGTTGCAGCGCGTGTCGACGACGACGCGGGCGCCGCGGGCGCGCAGCAGTGCCACGGTGTCGTCACGCGAGCCGGTGTCGACCGCGCACAACTCGTCGTACACGCCGGCCAAGCTCGCCAGGCAGCGCGACAACAGCCGCGCCTCGTCGCGCACGATCATACATACCGTCAGTGTTTGCACGCGGCTCACGCCCAAGCCGGCTCTGCCTGGGCGGGCGCAGCGGCCGGCGAGATGGACATGTCCAGCCGCACGATGTCCTGGCGGTAGGTACCGGCGAAATCGTTGTTGTCGTAGTTGGCCAGCGCCGCGCGGAACATGCGGTCGCGGCTTTCCCAGCGCGACGTCACCGGCGGATAGAAGCCGATCCGCGCATGGTCGTCGTGGGAGATGTGGATCGCGCGGCCTTCGTTGACGCGGACCAGGCCGGCGCCGAGGGTCAGGCGCGAGATCATGTCCTGGTCCTCCCAGCCCCAACCGTGCAGGCGCGCGTTGTAGCCGTTGATCGATTCGAAGTGGCGGCGCTTGACGAACAGCAGCCCCGGCGCCTGACGGGTGCCGTCCTGCACGTCCTCCTCGTTGTCGACGATGCGCAGGTGCCGGCCGTCCGCGGTACGGATGTTGAGCTCGTAACCGAACGACACGACGTGGTGGGCGCCACGCGAGTTGAGCTCGGATTCGCGCACGCCGGCCAGTGTGCCGAAGGCGTCATCGCGGCGGTCGATCTGTTCGACCAGGGCCACCACCGACTCGCGATCGAGCAGGATGTCGCAGTCGCAGAAGAACAGCACGCGGCCGCGCGTGCGCGAGGCGCC
This sequence comes from Luteimonas sp., assembly GCA_050737635.1. Lineage (GTDB taxonomy): Bacteria > Pseudomonadota > Gammaproteobacteria > Xanthomonadales > Xanthomonadaceae > Luteimonas. Next base: position 3,947 of record JBOHYD010000384.1, read on the forward strand.
GATGTTCTGCGCGGCCGCCTTGTTGAAGTAGTGTTCGCCGGCGACTTCGATCACGTTGACGCGATCGGCGTGCACGCCCAGCTGCGCGTCGAGCAGCTCGCGCGTGCCCGAATAATTCACGACGTTGACGTCGCCGCCGACAGCGTCGGCCACGGCCAGCACGGTCGGCAGGGCGTGCGCCAGTTCGACGCGGTCGCGCCAGGACACCACGATTGACAGCATGTTGCTTCTCCCTTTGTCTTAGGCGGCCGTCATCCGGACAAGCCGCGGATGGCCTGCGCAAGCGCAGGCCCATTCAATCCGTAGTGCGCCAACAGCTCGTCGTCCGCGCCGGAGCGGCCGACGAAATCCAGCGGCCAGCCGAACGCGTTCATGGGACGCGCCGGCATCTGCGTCGCCAGCAACGAGGCCAGCCCGCCGAAGCGGCTGTGGTCCTCGACCACCACCGTGCATTCCACGCCGTCGAGTTCGTGCTCCAGCGGCGGCAGCGGTTTCAGCCGCGCGCAATGCAGCAAACCGACGTCGACGCCCTGGGCCTGCAATTCACGTGCGGCCGCCAGCGCCCAATGCGTGGCCAGCCCCGTCGCCACCAGCGACAGTGGCCGTTTGGGCAGGATCCAGCGCAGCGCACGGGCTTCGCCCGGCAGGCACTCGTCCGCCGCGAACGGTCGCCGCGGCGTGCGCACGTAGGCCGGGCGGTCGCCGGCGAGAATCTCGCGGGCAGCCAGACGCGCATCCTGCTCGTCGGCCGGCGCCCACACGTCGACGTTCGGCAGCGACAGCATCAGCGCCAGATCGTTGGGGGCCGCATGGGTCTTGCCATTGCGGCCGGACAGGCCACCGGCGTGCGAACCCACCAGCGTCACCGGCTGCAGCGATTGGCTCAGGCACACACGCGCTTGATCGAACGCGCGATAGCACAGGAACGCGGCGAAGGAGAACACGAACGGCCGCAGCCCCGCTTCGGCCATGCCGGCCGCGGTGGACACCATGCCCTGCTCGGCAATGCCCGCCATCAGGAAGCGCTCGGGATGGCGTAGCGCGAAATGCACTGCGCCGTCGGAATCGGCCAGGTCGCCGTCGAGCACGAAGACGCGCGCGTCCTGCTGGGCCAGCTCGGCCAGCGCCAAGCCCATGTGATCGGCCAGCTTCAGGCGCATGCCAGGCTCTCCAGGATGGCGGCGTGTTCTTGCGCGCTCACCGCATCGCAATGGAAACGCTGGGGATCGGCTTCGCACAGCGGCACATCGCGTCCCTTCACCGTCGCGGCAAGGATCACCGACGGCTGCGGCGACGGCGTGCACGCGAGCGCAGTCGCGCGCTCGATCGCAGCGAAGTCATGACCGTCGCATTCGATCACCCGCCAGCCGAACGCACGCCACTTGCCGGCCAGTTCCAGCACCGGCGGCGGCACGCCGTCGGGTCCGGCGTTCCAGCCCCATTCCTGGAAGCGATTGTGGTCGACGATCGCGTGCAGACGGCCCAGGCCGCACATGCCCGCGAGCATCGCCGCTTCCCATACCTGTCCTTCCTGGCATTCGCCGTCGCCCAGCGCCACCCAGACCCGCGCATCGGTGTGACGCATCGCGTGGGCCATGCCCACGCCCACCGACAGGCCTTGGCCTAGCGAACCGGTCGAGAAATCGACGCCCGGCACGGTCAGCATATCCGGGTGGCCTTCCAGGATCGAGCCGAAGCCGGCGTAGCGCTGCAGCGACTCCTCGAAGTAACCCAACTGGCGCAGCACCGCGTAATGCGCCAGCGCGGCGTGGCCCTTGGACAGGATCAGGCGGTCGCGGGCGGGATCGCGCGGCTGCTGCGGATTGACCCGCAACACGCGCCGGTAGAGCGTCAGCAGCAGGTCGATGACGGTCAGGCAGCCGCCGTAATGGCCGCCGCCGGTCGCGTACAAGGCCTGGACGATCTCGCGGCGCAAGGCGCGCGCTTCCTCGGCCAGCGGGCAACCATCGCCGCGTTGCACCGCCAGCGCGGGCCGCGGCGAAAGCTCGGGGGAAAGCAGGGGCAGATTCATGGGTGTGCTCGCGACGGCCGGTTGCGGCCGGCGGCCCAGCGATCGCACCAGGCCGCCAGGACGATTAGGATCCAAAGCTGTTCCAGGTGCGGGCGCGGCGTGGCGCGCCGCTGGGGCGGCTGCTGCAGTTGCGCGTCGAGGTGGTCAAGCCACTCGCGCCGGACCAGGCCGTAGTCCCAGAACGCGCTGGCCCGCAGCCGCTCACGGGCCTGGCCGCCCAGCCGCGGATCCGCCATCCAGGCGCGGATCGGCGTGGTGTAGGACATCGGCGGCCGCACGATGATGTCGTCGGGCAGGCGTTCCAGCGCGATGCGGCGCAGCGCCTTCTTGTTCTTCCAGCGGTTGTCCGAACGCCAGAAGCGTTCGCTCGCGCCCAGCGCGCACGCCACCGCGGCCACCTGCGGATCCAGGAACGGGTACACCGTGCCCACGCCCGCAGCGCGCGCGATTGGCTCGAATCCCGCCAGCAGCAAGTCGGGAATGCGGTGCTGGCACTCGTGCGCCACCATCAATTCGAACAGGTGCGCGTCGGGCTTCTGCCGTCGGCACTCGCGGTAGAACTCGGACAACAGCGGCGCATGACTCCAGCGGTCGAACGGCGCGTGCAGCGCCGCGCGCTGCGCGGCGTCATCGAAGAAGCGCGGCACGCCGGGGAACAGGTCCTGCCGCGCCTGCGTCGGCTGCCAGAGCAAGCCGTCGAAGGGATCCACGGCCGCCACCGGCCAGCGCTCGGCCTGACGGCGCAAACGGCGGTAATGATGCAGGAATTTGGAGTAGCCGCCGAACACTTCGTCGGCGCCCAGCCCGGACAGCAGGCGGGTGTGGCCGTCGCCGCCGATGCGCGCCAGCAGGTGGTGGTGGGTCAGCGCGGCCCAGGCACTGCAGGGCTTCGCCTGGGCCAGCACCTGCGGCAGTGCTGCGCAGGCGTCGGTGATGCTCATCGGCACCACGTGGTGGCGGATGCCCGCCTGGCTGGCGACCAGGGCCGCGAACGGTGCTTCGTTCTCGATGCCGCCGTCGGTGAATTCAATCGTGTAGGCGTCGTAGCCTTCGCCGCCGTGGCGCATCGCGCAGGTGGCGGCGATGTAAGAGGAATCCACGCCACCGGACAGCAGGATGGCGCTGCGCCCGTCGCCCGAGCGCGCATGGATCGCCTCGTCGAGGATGGCGATGATCTCGCCGCGCCACTGCGGGTCGACCACCTTGCGATGCTCGAAGCCCAACGGCGTGTAGTAGCGCCGCGTGCGCAGCGGCTGTCCCGGCGACCATTCCAGGCAATGGCCGGCCGGCACGCTGGTGGTGCCGCGCGCGAGCGTGCGGCCGCCGCCGGGGAGGCCGAAACTGAGGAAATGGTGGGCCGATTCGAGGTCGAGCCGGCAGTCGAACGCGGGGTCGTCGAGCAACGGCGCCAACTGCGAACAGAACACGATCAGGTCGCCGTCGTCGCGCACGAACAGGCCTTCCTGGCCGAACGGGTCGCGGACCAACTGCAGCAACCGGCGCGGGCCGTCCCACAGGGCGAGTGCGAAGGCGCCGCGCTGCTCGCGCAGGCGGTCCGCGCCCTGGTGGCGCAGCCGCGACAGCAGGACCTGGGCACTCGTGCCGGCCTGGGCCAGCGCATCGCCGGTCCAGGCCAGCGCGCATGCGGCGTCATCGTCCTGAGCGGCGTGCAGGTGCGTGCCATGCAAGACCAGGCCGACGTCGGGGTCCGCCCACCAGCGCGTGTGCGCGGCCGGAAACGTGGCCGGCAGCAGCGCGGACCAGTCGGCGCGCAGCCGCTCAAGGCCGCTGCGGGTCTTGGCCAGCAGACCGTGAATGGCGACGCTGCTCACGCGGCCAGCATCACGGCTTGGCGCAGCTGCGCGTAGCGCGCTTGCGCATCGCCCGGCTTGAGCGGCTGCGCCAACGTCGGCCAACGCGACGCGAGCGCGGCCTTCACGGCCGCGGTGAAGTGCACAGTGCCGTCGGCGTCGATCCGTTCGACGCCGTCCATCCGGCCCATCGTGCGATTGAACGCCAGGACCTGCGCATGGGTCACGCCGGCCGGCAGATCGAAGTCGATCGCGCCGCGCGACACGGTGACCGGCCAGCCGCCGGGCAAGCCGGTCACGCCTGGCGCCGCAGTGTGCAAAGGCGCGGTCAGGCCCAGATTGGCGGCGATCACCTGCACGGCGTGCGCGGCGGTGATCTCGTTGAGTTCGCGGGTCAGCGGCAGGGCCGCGCTGTCGGCAAGCAACTGGTCGACTGGAACTTCCACGTCATCGAGGTACATCCGGGGACGTTGCGCTGCCGGCACTTCGCCCACGGTACCGCCGGCCACCATGGACACGTGTGCGTGGTGGGCCAGCGTGCGCAACTGGCGGCCCTCTCTGCGGGCGCGCAGCGCGGCGCAGCCTATCAGGTGGATCATGCCAGCATTGCCGATGCCGATCGTCGGCGCGAGTCCCAGGCCCTGCAATGCGGCGTGGGTGACATCGGGAAAGGAGCAGTTGACCACGGCGCCGTCGAAACCGATCTGGCGCACGCCGCGCATCACCGCCAACAGCGCTGGCAACTGCGCTGGCAGCTGGCTGGCGAAGCCGGCTCCGCGAAACGCCTGGGCGACGGCGTCGTCACGCCCCGACAGCAACCACGGTGAATGCATCGACGCACATTGCACGAGCAGGTGCGGCTGCGTGCGGGCGATCAGCGTGGCGACCGCGTCCGCATCGAGCGCGTCCAGCGGTGCGAAGTGGACCCGCGCATTGCCGCAACTGGCGATAAAGTGCGCGCGAGCACGGGTGGCGGCCGTATCACGACCAGCAACGATTACCTCTCCGACGCCGGCGCAGGCCACCAGCCGCAGAGCGATACGCACACCCAGATCCCCAGCGCCCACCACGACTACCCGGCAGCCCAGCGCCATAACTCGTCCTGCCATTCCAACTTGAATTCGTGCGGGCCTGCGGCCCGGCGCGCATGCACCGTCGATGTGCGGCCGGCTGAAGTGCGAACCCTTGCGGCACATGCCGTTGGCCCGGGCGGTTCACGGAAGCGAAGTGCGTGCAAGCCTCGCGGCTTGCACGCATCAGTCTGGTGACTGATCAAAACATCTGCTGGTTGCCGCCGCCGCCCTTGGTGTCTTCCGCGGAGCGCAGGCCGTACGGGTCGACGATTTCGCCATTGACGCCGCCGGAGACCTGCTCGGTCTGCTCCTGGGTCAGATCCAGAAGGATGATTTCCTTGTTCTTCATTTGGGTTTTCTCCATAGACTTCATTAGTTATAATCCATCCCCGAAGACTACCGCGTCCCGAGCCGATGGCAACTTGCGTTGCGAATCGGCCCTTCGGCGGCTGGCTCGGGTAGCTTCCCTGCCGTGCCAGTCGCGTTGAGTCCGTAATGGCACGAACCAACGATAGCACTCGCGCAATAGCTGTGTCGC
>JBOHYD010000385.1:0-3705 GCA_050737635.1 Luteimonas sp.
GTCGCGCACCGTGCACGAGCCGTCCGGATTGAGCGTGACGTGGCACGAGGTGGCGTGGCCGGCGAGGACTTCGTCGACCGCGTTGTCGACGACTTCGTAGATCATGTGGTGCAAACCCGAGCCGTCGTCGGTGTCGCCGATGTACATGCCGGGGCGCTTGCGGACCGCTTCGAGGCCACGCAGCACGGTGATCCGGGTGGAGTCGTAATCGGAATTCGGGCCATGGCCGGCCGGAATCGCGCCGTCGGTGGTTTCGGTCATGCGGCTCAGCGCTCCCGCGGCGGCGGCCGGGGCCGGCACCGAGATGGATTGGATGGGTGCGCAAATTATACCAAGTCGCGGCATCGCAGCCCGGTCGGCCGGGTGGTACCGCCTCAGCGGCTGAGCTGACCGTGTTCCACGTGAAACCGATGCGTGACCAGCCCGGCCAGCGCCGCGTCGGCTGGCGCTTCGGTGCCGGTCACAAACACCTGTGCCGCACCGGCCGCGAGCCGCTGCAGCACCCGCGCCTGGTGCGCACGATCGAGCTCCGACGCCAGATCGTCGAGCAGCACCACTGGCCACTCCTGGCGCTGCTGCACGTAGTGCTCGGCCTGCGCGAGCACGCAGGCCAGCGCGGTCAGCTTGGCCTGGCCGCGCGAGCGGGTTTCATCATTGGGTAGGGCCTCGTGGCGGATGCGCCAGTCGGCGCGGTGCGCACCGACCGAGGTGAACCCCCAAGCGCGGTCGCGGTCACGTGCGAGCAGCAAGGCATCGGCCAGCGAGAGCTCGTCGCGTCGCCAACCGGGCACAAACACGAATGTCGCCATGCCGAGCATTGGCGCAAGCTCCAGCGACAGCGGCTGCAGCAGTGTCTGCAGGTCGTCGAGATAGCGCTGTCGCAGACGGGTTAGCGGTTCGCCGGACTCGGCGAGCTCGCGATCCCAGACATCGAGCTCGTCGGCCTGTCCACCTTGCTTGAGCAGGCGGTTGCGCTGTTTGAGGGCGCGCGCATAGCGGCGCCACAGCGCGGTAAACGCATGTTCCACGTGAAACAAGCCCCAATCGACGTAACGGCGCCGCGATTCGCCGCCGCCGCTAACCAATGCGTGGCTGCCCGCCTCGAAGGTGACCGCCGCCAGTGCCGCGCACAGATCGCCGAGCTGGGTGACTGGCGCGCCGTCGAGGCGGCCTTCCCAGGCGTGACCGCTGTGCCGCAGTCCGGCCCGGCGCAGGCGCTGGCTCGACTGGTCCTGCCATTCGGCGAAGACTTCCAGCGCGGACGCATCACTGTTGACCAGCCCCTCGCGCACGCGGCCGCGGAAGCTGCGGCCGTAGGCGAGCAGATGGATCGCTTCGAGCACGCTGGTCTTGCCGGCGCCGTTGTCACCCGTGATCAGGTTGAGGCCGGGCGCGGGAGCGAGTTCGAACTGCCGCAGGCTGCGCAGGGCGCGGATATCCAGCCGCGTGATCTGCATCGATCACCCCCCCTACAACAAGACGCCCGGATGGCACCGGGCGTCGCTGTTCCACGTGGAACCTGCCAAGGCGAAGACGCTCGCCATCACAGCCGCAGCGGCATCACCACGTGCCGGCACTTCTCGCTGGAACCCTCGCGCACCAATGCCGACGAGTTGGCGTCGCGCAGCATGATCACCACCTGCGCGTCGCGCAGCGCGCTGAGCGCATCGAGTAGATAGTTGACGTTGAAACCGACCGCCAGATCACTGACCTGGGTGTCGGCCTCGACCTCTTCCTGCGCTTCTTCCTGCTCAGGATTGTGCGCATTGATCTTCAGCTGGCCCGGCGACACCTCAAGGCGCACGCCGCGGTATTTCTCGTTGGACAGGATCGCCGCGCGCTGCAGCGCGGCGCGCAGCACCTCGCGGTCGATGCGCACCTCGCGGTCGGCGCCGATCGGGATCACCGCCTCATAGTCCGGGAAGCGGCCGTCGATCAGCTTGCTGGTGAAGGTGACATCGTCGCGCTTGACGCGGAGGTGGTTGCGGCCCATTTCCAGCTCGAGGCTGCGGTCGCCGCCTTCGAGCAGGCGCTGCAGCTCCTGCACACCCTTGCGCGGCACGATGATCTGGCGCTTGGTCTGCACCGCCTCGGTCAGCGCGGCCTCGCACAGCGCCAGGCGGTGGCCGTCGGTGGCCACGCAGCGCAGGCGCAGGTCGGCCAAATCGAACAGCAGGCCATTGAGGTAATAGCGCACGTCCTGCTGTGCCATTGCAAATGCGGTGCGTTCGATCAGCTCCTTCAACGCAGCCTCGGGCACGTTGACGCGTTCGGTAGCCTCGACCTCGTCGACCGACGGGAAGTCATTCGCCGGCAGGCTAGCCAGCGTGAAGCGGCTGCGCCCGGCCTGCACGGAGATCTTGTCTCCGGTCTGCGACACCGTGACCTTGCTGCCGTCGGGCAGGGCACGGACGATGTCGAACAGTTTGCGTGCCGGGATCGTGGTTTCACCGTCTTGGGCGTCGTCGACGCCGGTGCGCGCGACCATTTCAACTTCCAGATCGGTGCCGGTCAACGATAGCTGTCCGGCGTTGACCTGCACCAGCAGATTGGCCAGCACCGGCAGCGTCTGCCGTCTTTCGACGACATTGACGACCTGGCCGAGCGGCTTCAGGAACACTTCTCGCTGCAGACTGAAACGCATGTCGGTCGGTTCCTCGATGCCCAAGCTCTAAAGAGTGAATAACATCAAACGCTGGTGGTGATGGTGTTGCCTACTTCCGTTGGTAACTTACGTAAGACATTGTTTTTAAATAACTTATTGGCTGCTGTAAGCGGTTGATAAGCGCTCGCCAGGCAGGTTGGCAAGCCGTGGGTAACTTTATCGCGAGTGAAACCGCAGCGGAGTTATCCACAACTTGTGCAGCAGCCATCCCCAGACCTCGGTGCCGGCGTCCGGCGCTTCTTGACATGCCCGTGCCTTGCTTATTCGCTGAGCTTGCGGATCAGCTTGTCCCAATCCTCGCGCAGCTTGCCATCGGCCTCCATTAGGCTGCGGATCTGCCGGCAGGCGTGCAGCACGGTGGTGTGGTCGCGGCCGGCAAACGCGTCGCCGATCTCGGGCAGGCTGTGTTCGGTCAGTTCCTTGGTCAAGGCCATGGCCACCTGACGCGGCCGTGCCAGTGAGCGGGTCCGGCGTTTGGACAGCAAATCCTTGATCTGCAACCCGTAGTAGTCTGCCACGGTCTTCTGGATGTTGGCGATGCTGATCGACTGCTGCTGCGAGCGCAGCAGGTCGCGCAGGGTTTCTTGGGCAAACTCCTGGGTGATCGGCCGGCCGGTGAAGTTGGCGCGCGCGACCAGGGTGTTGAGCGCGCCTTCGAGGTCGCGGACGTTGGAGCGCATCTTCTTGGCGAGCAGAAACGCCACGTCCTCGGGAATGCTGGCACCGCGCTCGCGCGCCTTCGACAGCACGATTTGCGCGCGGGTCTCGAAGTCGGGCGGGTCGATCGGCACGCTCAAACCTGAGGCCAGCCGCGATTTCAGCCGCGGCTCGAGGCCATCGACTTCGCGCGGGAAGCGGTCGCAGGTCATGATGATTTGCTGCTTGCCGTCGAACAGCGCGTTGAAGGTGTGGAAAAACTCCTCCTGGGTGCGCTCCTTTCCGGCCAGGAACTGGATGTCGTCGATCAAGAGCAGGTCGACGTTACGGTATTTCTCCTTGAAATCCAGCGTCTTCTCGAACCGAATGGCGTTGATCAGCTC
>JBOHYD010000386.1:0-2332 GCA_050737635.1 Luteimonas sp.
CGGGTACACCGCGAACACCACCACGAACAACGACACGCCGCCGTAGGTCAGCAGCGCGCAGACCAGCACGATCGACAGCATCGCGCGTTGCGCGCCGACGACGCCGATGGTGGCTTTGACGATCGCCTTCGAAAAACCCGACAGCTCGATCAGCTTGCCGAACACCGCACCGAGCAGGAACACCGGGAAATACAGCTTCAGGAAGCCGACCATCTTGTCCATGAACAGGCCAGTGAACATCGGTGCGACCAGCGACGGGTCGGTCAGCAACACCGCACCGAGTGCGGCGATCGGCGCGAACAAGATCACGCTGTAGCCGCGGTAGGCCACGAGCATCAAAAAGCACAGTGCGGCGAGCACGATCAGGAAAGCCATCCCGTTCCCATTCCCATGTCATTGCATCGGCGGAGGTTTGCTGCTGGATCAAACCGATAGCTCGGTCGTCATCCCGGCGGACGCCGGGACCCAGCGTGATGCTCCTGCGCAGCCAACGCGCACAGGGCATCAATTGGGTCCCGGCTTTCGCGGTGATGACAAAATTAAGAGAGTGTGCGGTGGCGTTATTGGCGGTGCAGCAGCGTTGTCGAGCCCGGTGGAGGGCAGTGTCCACATTCGCGGCATGCACGGCCCATTGTCCAAAGGTACAAGTGCCCGCGATCGCGTCGCTGCCTAGTCTTGCCCTCGGGTGGCTGGGGCCGCCGCCGTGTGGTTGCACCCGCCGCCAGATGCAACGTCCGCAACGCCGCCGAGGGGATCATCATGAAGCGCAGCACATTGAGCCTTGCCGTCATCGTCAGCCTGATGACCTCACCGCTCGCATTCGCGCAGGATGCGCCACCTGCAGCCCCGCAGGCCGATCCGACCACGCTCGACGCGATCACCGTCACCGCGCGCAAACGCGAAGAAACCCTGCAGGAAGTGCCGGTCGCGGTCACTGCGTTCACGCCGGAGACCCTCGACAAGCTCAACGTGCAGGACATCGGCGATCTCGATGCGCAGGTGCCCAACCTGACGATCTACGCCGCGCGCGGCTCGAGCAGCACCGCGACCATCTACATCCGCGGCATCGGCCAGGCCGACCCGCTGTGGGGCGTCGATCCCGGCGTTGGCATCTATCTCGACGACGTCTACATCGCGCGGCCGCAGGGTGCGCTGCTCGATGTCTTCGACGTCGGCCGCATCGAGGTGCTGCGCGGCCCGCAGGGCACGCTGTACGGCAAGAACACCATCGGCGGCGCGATCAAGTACATCGCCCGCGAGTTGCCCAAGCAGCTCGACGGCTTTGCCTCGGTCACCCTCGGCAACTACGGCCAGCTCGATGCCAAGGCCGCGCTGGGTGGACCGATCGGCGGCGGCGAGGCGCTGCGCGCGCGACTGTCGGTGGCCAGCCTCAACCGCGACGGCTTTGGCGAAAACCTCACCAACACCCAGGAGGTCAGCGACAAGGAGATCAACGCGCTGCGCTTCCAGCTCGGCGCGTTCGCGAGCGAGGAGCTCGATTTCCAGTTTGCGGTCGATTACATCGACGACCAGTCCGGCGTGCGCGGTGCCAGGCTGCTCGCGTCCAATCCGCTGGCCCCGGCGTTCCCGCCGCTCGACGACCGTTACGATATCCGCAGCGGCATGCCCAACGTTAACGATACCGAAAGCAAGGGCGCATCGGCGACCGTCAACTGGCGGCCGAGCGAGGACTGGGCGTTCAAGTACGTGATCGCCAAGCGCGAATCCGACACCGACACCAATATCGACTTCGACCAGACCCCATTGGCGCTGGTCGACGTGCATGCCTTCTACAGCGACAGCCAGGTCAGTCACGAGTTGCAGGCCAATTACGATGCTGGCGGCCGCGCGCGCGGGGTGATGGGCCTGTACTTCTTCGACGGCGAGGCCGGCGGTCAGGTGCTCAACCAGTTCTTCAATCCGCTACAGCCGTCCACGCTGACCAATCCGCTGTTCGGCGATACCCAGGGCACGGTCTACACCGAAAGCTTTGCGGCCTATGCCGACTGGACCTTCGATCTGACCGACCGTTTCAAGCTCGATGTCGGCGTGCGTTACACCGACGAAGACAAGCATGCGATCGCGTTGAACCGCTTCTATACCGACATCACCTACACCACGTCGTTCGCCACCGCGGCCAACTTCAACAATACCGTCAACTTCAAGAACGTGTCGCCGAAGCTGTCGCTGGATTATCAGCTCACCCCCGGGGTGATGGTCTACGGCCTAGCGACGCGCGGCTTCAAGTCCGGCGGCTACAACATCCGCGCCAATACCACCGCGGTGCCGCGGTCTGGCGAGCCGTTCGACGACGAGGTCGTCGACAGCTTTG
>JBOHYD010000387.1:0-2585 GCA_050737635.1 Luteimonas sp.
CAAGAGCATTGCCCCTGCCTTTCCGAGTCCCGAGTCCCGAGTCCCGAGTCCCGGCCTTTAGGCCTTCTCCACCTGACCGAACTCAAGCTCGACCGGCGTGGAACGCCCGAAAATCAGCACCGCGACGCGCACGCGGCTCTTTTCGTAATTGACTTCCTCGACAACGCCGTTGAAGTCGTTGAACGGACCGTCGGTGACGCGCACCATCTGGCCCGGCTCGAACAGCACCTTCGGACGCGGCTTCTCAACGCCGTCCTGCACGCGCTGCAGGATCGCGTCGGCTTCGGCGTCGCGGATCGGCAGCGGGCTGGCGGCGGTGCCGCCGATGAAGCCCATCACCTTCGGCGTCTCCTTGATCAGGTGCCAGCTCTCACTGTCGATGCGCGGAATGCCGTTTTCGTCGGTCGTGGCAATCTGCACCAGCACGTAACCGGGGAAGAACTTGCGTTCGGAGCGGCGCTTCTGTCCGGCGCGCATCTCGATCACTTCCTCGGTCGGCACCAGCACCTCGCCGAAGCGCCCTTCCATGCCGGTGCGCACGATGCGGTCACGCAGCGCCTGCGCCACGGACTTCTCGAAGCCCGAATAGGCGTGGACCACGTACCAGCGCTTGACGACCTCTGTTTGCATCAAACCGACAACTCCTTTCAATGACCCAGCAACTCAGTTACCCAGCAGCAGGCGGATCGCCCACTGGATGACGGTGTCGAACGCGGCGAGGATCAGGCTCATGATGATCACCACCGCAATCACCACCCAGGTCAGCCGCATCGCTTCCTGGCGCGTCGGCCAGACCACTTTGCGCAACTCGAAGCGGGATTCCGACAAGAAACCCACCGTGTCGCGGCCGCGGCCGCTGAGCAGGAACACCACCGCACCCGCTATCAGCCCGGCGACCACCGCACCGACGCGCAGCACGCTCGGCCACTGGCCATCGAACCAGTAGAACGCAAACACGCCGGCGACCACCAGCAGCACGGCTACCGCGTATTTGAGGGTGTCGCCCGCGTTGGCGGCCCGGCGCTGTTCGACTTTGCTGTTCATCCGACTCTTCGTTGCGACGCTTCGGCATCGCCGGAATGGCGCGCCAGGTAGGACTCGAACCTACAACCTGCGGTTTTGGAGACCGCTGCTCTGCCAGTTGAGCTACTGACGCGTGGTGCTGTTTGGAACGCTGTGCAGGCGGAGAGTTTCAGAGCTGATCCCGCCTTCACTGGCGATGACGCGAAGATCTGACGCCGGATCCCGCTTGCGCGGGGATGACGCGTTGACCTTGAAGCTGGATCCCCGCCTGCGCGGGGATGACGCGTTGACCTTGAAGCTGATCCCGCCTGCGCGGGGATGACGCGTTGACAAAGCCCTGCGCGCTAGCGCGCAGGGGTCAACGCGTCACTTGACGATCTTCGCCACCACCCCGGCACCGACCGTGCGCCCGCCCTCGCGGATCGCGAACCGTAGACCCTCGTCCATCGCCACCGGGTTGATCAGCGTCACCACCATCTTCACATTGTCGCCCGGCATCACCATCTCCACGCCCTCCGGCAGCTCGCACGCCCCGGTGATGTCCGTGGTCCGAAAGTAAAACTGCGGACGGTAGCCCTTGAAGAACGGCGTGTGACGGCCTCCCTCGTCCTTGCTCAGCACATACACCTCGGCTTCAAAGTCGGTGTGCGGCTTGATGCTGACCGGCTTGCACAGCACCTGGCCGCGCTCGACGTCGTCGCGCTTGGTACCGCGCAACAACAGACCGGCATTGTCGCCCGCCTGGCCCTGGTCGAGCAGCTTGCGGAACATCTCCACCCCGGTGACGATCGTCTTCTGCGTGGCACGAATGCCGACAATCTCGATTTCGTCGCCGACCTTGACAATCCCGCGCTCGATGCGGCCGGTCACCACCGTGCCGCGGCCGGAAATGCTGAACACGTCTTCCACCGGCATCAGGAACGGCTTGTCGATGTCGCGCTGCGGCTGCGGAATCCACGTATCCAGCGCCTCGACCAACTTGACGATCGATGGCACGCCGATCTCGCTCTGGTCACCGTCCAAGGCCAAACGCGCCGAGCCGGTCACGACCGGAGTGTCGTCGCCCGGGAAGTCGTACTTCTGCAGCAGTTCGCGGATTTCCATCTCGACCAGCTCCAGCAACTCGGCGTCGTCAACCAAGTCGGCCTTGTTCATGTACACCACGATGAACGGCACGCCGACCTGACGCGCCAGCAAAATGTGCTCGCGGGTCTGCGGCATCGGGCCGTCAGCGGCCGAACACACCAGAATCGCACCGTCCATCTGCGCCGCACCGGTGATCATGTTCTTGATGTAGTCAGCGTGACCCGGGCAATCGACGTGTGCGTAGTGGCGGTTCGGGCTTTCGTATTCGACGTGGGCGGTCGAAATGGTGATCCCGCGCGCCTTCTCTTCGGGCGCTGCGTCGATCGCGTCATAGGCCTTGAACTCGCCGCCAAACCGCTCCGCTCCCAGCTTGGTCAACGCCGCGGTCAGCGTCGTCTTGCCGTGGTCCACGTGACCGATCGTGCCCACGTTCACGTGCGGCTTGGTGCGCTCGAACTTTCCCTTTGCCATGACTG
>JBOHYD010000388.1:0-9850 GCA_050737635.1 Luteimonas sp.
TGCCGGCCTTGCGGCGGGACGATTACCACCGGTACCACCTGCCATCTGGTGCGGACCGGCGCGTTCAACTGATACAACACGCCGCCTCCGCACCCCTCCCGGGTGCGGCTGCCGGCCTCACCGGGTCGCGATGCGGAGCCCAACAGGAGCTCCACCGATGTCGCTTTACCCCGATCGGCAACACCGCAGTGATACGCGCTATGCCCACAAGTTCGGCGGCAGCAGCCTGGCCGACGCCGCGCGCATCCGCGCCGCCGCCGCGCTGGTCGATGCCGACGGCACCGGCACATGCATCGTCGTGGTGTCCGCGATGCAGGGGGTGACGGACGCGCTGGTCGCGTTGGCCGCGACCGCGCGCGACCGCGGCGACTGGCAAGCGCGCTGGTCGGCGCTGCGCCGCCAACATCTGCTGGCCGCCGACGTGCTCGACGGCGAAGGTGCTGCCGAACTGCACGCCGGGCTCGACGCCGAGTTCGAGGCGCTGCGCGGCGATCTCGCCGCACTCGCCGCTGCCGATGCGCGCGCCGAGCAGATCGTCGCGCGGGTATGGGGTTTCGGCGAGATCTGCTCGTCGAGGCTGATGCTGGCCGCGCTCGGCGGTGCCGCGGCCGGATGGCAGCGGCTCGATGCCCGGGAGGTTCTGGTCGTGCATCAGGGCGATATGGGTGTCGGCGTCGACTGGGACGACAGCCGCGCGCGGCTCGCCGCTTGGCGCGCAGGCCAGGCAACCGGCAACATCGTGATCACCGGCTTCGTCGCCATCGACCGCAAAGGCTCGCCGACCACGCTCGGCCGCAACGGCAGCGACTACTCGGCGGCGATCTTCGCCAGCCTGTTCGATGTCGACGAGCTCACCATCTGGACCGACGTCGATGGCGTGCTGTCGGCCGACCCGCGGCTGGTGCCCGATGCGGTATGCCTGCCGTCGATGTCGTATGCCGAGGCCTGCGAGCTGGCGTACTACGGCGCCAAAGTGTTGCACCCGCAGACGCTCGCGCCGGTGCAGGCACGCGGCATTCCGCTGCGCATCCGCAACAGCCGCAATCCGCAAGCCGCCGGCACGCGGGTGGTCGCGCGCGGCGATTTGTCAGACGATCCGCACGAGGTGCCGGTCAAGGGCCTGAGCCTCGTTGATGGATTGGCGGTGCTCGAGCTCGTCGGCAATGGCATGGTCGGCGTGCCCGGTACCGCCGAAAAACTGTTCGCCGCCCTGCACGCCGCCGGCGTGTCGGTGACGATGATCTCGCAGGGCTCGTCGGAACATTCGATCTGCTGCATCGTCCGCGCCGACCACGTCGAGCGCGGCCGCGCCGCGGTCCTCGTAGCGTTTGCCGACGCGATGGCCGACGCGCGCACGCAGGCAGTGAATGTCACCCACGACATCTGCGTGCTGGCCGCGGTCGGCGACGGCATGGTCGGCACGCCAGGCGTCGCCGCGCGTCTGCTCGGCGGTCTGGCGCAGGCGCGCGTCAACGTGCGCGCGATCGCGCAGGGCGCGAGCGAGCGCAATATCTCGGTCGCGATCGCGAAGGCCGACGCCACCCGCGCGCTGCGTGCCGCGCATGCCGCGTTCTGGCTGTCGCCGCAGACGATCTCGGTCGGCCTGATCGGCCCGGGACAGGTCGGCCGCGCCTTGCTGTCGCAGTTCGCGGCAACCATGCCCCGGCTGCGCGCGCACGCCAACCTCGACCTGCGTCTGCGCGCGATCGCCGACAGCCGGCAAATGCTGCTGTCCGACGCCGGGCTCGCCGCCGACGGCGCGCTCGCCGCACTCAAAGCGGCCGCGCATCCGGCGATCGATCTCGACGCCTTCGCCGCGCACGTGCGCGGTGCGCATCTGCCGCACGCGCTGATCGTCGACTGCAGCGCCAGCGACGCCGTCGCGGCCAAATACCCCGAATGGATTGCCGCCGGCATCCACGTCGTCACCCCCAACAAGCAGGCCGGTAGTGGCGACTGGCCGCGCTATGTGGCGATCCGCGACGCGCAGCGCCACGGCGGACGCTTTCTGTACGAGGCCACCGTCGGCGCCGGCCTGCCGGTGATTCAGACGCTGCGCAGCCTGATCGATACCGGCGACGTGCTGCATGAGGTCGACGGCATGTTTTCCGGCACCCTGGCCTGGCTGTTCAACAGCTTCGACGGCACGCAGCCGTTTTCCGAACTGGT
The DNA here is from genome assembly GCA_050737635.1 of Luteimonas sp. GTDB lineage: Bacteria > Pseudomonadota > Gammaproteobacteria > Xanthomonadales > Xanthomonadaceae > Luteimonas. The sequence continues at coordinate 2,170 of JBOHYD010000388.1, forward strand.
GCTGCAGGCGCGCGCGCTGGGCTACACCGAACCCGATCCGCGCGATGATCTGTCCGGCCTCGATGTCGCGCGCAAGCTGGTGATCCTCGCGCGCGAAACCGGGCGCCAATTGTCGATTGGAGATGTCGAGGTGGAAAGCCTGGTGCCAGCACAGCTGCAGCAAGTGAGTCGCGACGACTTCCTCGCGCGCCTGCACGAGCTCGATGCGCCGATGCAGGCGCGGCTCGACGCCGCGCGCGCGCAAGGCCTGTCGCTGCGGCACATCGCCAAGCTCGATCGCGACGGCCGCGCCAGCGTCGGCGTCATCGCGCTGCCGTCGAGCCATGCCTGCTGCCACACCCGGCTGACCGACAATCTGGTGCAGTTCCGCAGCGAGCGTTATTCGGAAAACACCTTGGTGGTGCAGGGTCCGGGCGCGGGGCCGGAGGTAACCGCGGCCGGCGTGTTCGGCGACGTGCTGGCGATCGCGCAGTCGCTGGGCGCCAAGACCGCCGCCGCCGCGACGCATGCGCTGCGATGAACGCTATGCAGCAAGACAACGCGATGCGCGACAACAGCCACGTGTCCGACAGACGCCTCGCGCAGGTTGTGCGCGCCTTCGCCCCGGCCAGCGTCGGCAACATCGGCGTCGGCTTCGACCTGCTCGGTCATGCGATCGACGGCCCGCGCGACGTCGCGACGCTGCGGCGCATCGACCAAGGTCTCGTGCGCATCGACGCGATCCGCGGCGACGTGCCCGGCGTCGCCATGCTGCCGCTCGAGGCGGCGCGCAATACCGCCGGTGCGGCGCTGATCGCGATGCGCACAGCACTCGCGCTGCCGTTCGGCTTCGCGCTCGAGCTCGACAAGGGCATCGCGCTCGGCTCCGGCCTCGGCGGCTCGGCGGCGTCGTGCGTCGCCGCCGTGGTCGCCGCCAACGCACTGCTCGACGCGCCGCTGCCGCGCGAGGCGCTGTATGCGTTCGCGCTCGACGGCGAGGCGGTGTCCAGCGGCAGCCGCCACGGCGACAACGTCGCGCCGATGCTGCTCGGCGGTGCGGTGATCGCCACGGCCACGCGGATGATCGCGCTCGACGTGCCCGACTGGCTGCACTGCGTGGTTGTGCACCCCGATCAGATGCTCGAAACCCGCCGCGCGCGCGCGGTGCTCGCCGATCCGTACCCGCTGTCGGCCTTCGTCGAACAGAGCGCGCACCTCGCGCTGTTCCTCACCGGGCTGCAGCGTGGCGACGCCGGGTTGATCCGCGATGGCTTGAAGGACGTGCTGATCGAGCCGCGCCGCGCGCCGCTGATTCCGGGGTTCGCCGCCGTCCAAGCCGCCGCGCTCGATCACGGCGCGCTCGGCGCGAGCATTTCCGGCGGCGGGCCGAGCGTGTTTGCGTGGTTTGCGTCGAAGGCGGAAGCCGACGCCGCGGCGCCGGCGATGCGCGGCGCGTTCATCGATGGCGGCATCGAGGCGCGCGCCTACGTGTCGCCCGTCAATGGCCCGCGCGCGGAGATGATCGATGCGACCGCATGAACCGGCCGGCGGCGCGCGCGCGGCATGCACCGACGCGGGGGTGCCATGAACTTCGTCAGCACCCGCGGCATCGCGCCGCCCGCCTCGATCGACGCCGCCCTCGTCGCCGGCCTTGCGCCGGACGGCGGGCTGTACGTGCCCGAGCGCATTCCGGTCATCGCGTTCGATCGTCCGTTCGCCACCCTCGCCGACACTGCGCATGCGGTGCTCGCGCCGTATTTCGTCGATTCCGTGCTGCACGACCGCCTGCGCGACATCTGCGCGGAGGCGTTCGCGTTCGATGCACCGCTACTGCCATTGACCGGCAACAACGATTATGTCCTCGAACTGTTCCACGGCCCGACTGCTGCGTTCAAGGACTACGCCGCGCGCTTTTTGGCGGGCGCCTTGGCCGCACTGCGCGCCGCCGATGCGCCGACGCTGACCATCCTCGTGGCAACCTCCGGCGACACCGGCGCGGCGGTCGCGGCGGCGTTTCATCGCCGCGAAGGCTTCGCGGTGGTGATCCTGTATCCCGACGGCAAGGTCTCGCCGCGACAGGCGCACGGCCTTGGCTGCTGGGGCGACAACGTCCGCGCGCTGCGCGTCGACGGCAGTTTCGACGACTGCCAGCGGCTCGCCAAGCAGGCGCTCGCCGATGGCGGGCTGCGCACCGCACGGCCATTGAGTTCGGCCAACAGCATCAGCCTCGGCCGGCTGCTGCCGCAGGCGGCGTACTACGCGCACGCCGCCACGCAGCACGCACATGCGCACCGCGCAGCGCTCAACGTCATCGTGCCAACCGGCAATCTCGGCAATGCCTGTGCGGCGTTCGTCGCGCGGCGGATGGGCGCGCCGATCGGCGAGATCCGCCTGGCGACCAATGCCAACGACGTGCTGCCGCGCTATCTCGACGGCGGCGACTACGCGCCAGAGGCGACGCGCATGACGCTGGCCAACGCGATGGACGTCGGCGCGCCGAGCAACTTCGAGCGGCTGCGCGACTGGTATGCCGACGATGCGTCGCTGCGCGCCGACATCCGCGCGACATCGGTCGACGACGCGACCATCCGCGAGATGATCCACTCAGCCCCCGCCCGCCACGGCTGCGTCCCCTGTCCGCACACCGCCACCGCATTGCACGTGCTGGAGCAACTGCGCCGCGCTGGCGACATGCGCGCCTGGGCGGTGGTCGCGACCGCGCACCCGGCCAAGTTTGACGGCATCGTCGAACCGCTGGTCGGTCACCGCATCGCAGCGCCGGCCGCGCTCGCCCGCTGTCTCGCGCGGCCAGCCTGCGCGCAACCGATGACAGCGACCTACGAAGCGCTGCACGCCGCCCTATGCGGCGCAATGGCGGAGTTACCGATGACACTTCCACTTATGTCTAAAGGTTCTATCGGAACCAGTTGACGCCGATGCACCGAACGTGTTTTTCTCGACCCATGTCACAGCGCAACGATCATCCGCAGGCCATCATCACCACGTCCCCGGACGCGGCGGCCCTGCTGTTGCAGACGCTTTTGATAGCGACCGCACTGCTTGCCCTCGTAGTCGTACTTATTATCGGCTTCACTGGCGCGGGAACGGGATTTGCGTAGGTAATAGCAGACTCCGAAGGTCGAAAGACTCTTGACCCCGCGCCCGAGAAGGCGCGGGGTTTTTCGTTTCAGCACGCACGACATCACCGACGAGATGCCAGCACACATGCAGATCGAACCAGCAGCGAACCGTCAGCCGTGAGAAGCGACGCCATCAAGCACGGCGCAGCCCGCGCGCCCGCCCGCGCGATGCTGCGTGCCACCGGCATGGACGATGCGGCGATCACCAAGCCTTTTGTCGCTGTCGTCCACACCTGGTCCGACGTGTCGCCGTGCAACATCACCCTGCGCGATCTCGCGCAGCATGTGCGTCGCGGCGTGATCGACGGCGGCGGCACGCCGGTCGAATTCAACACCATCGCGGTCACCGACGGCATCGCGATGGGTTCCGATGGCATGCGCGCGTCGCTGGCATCCAGAGAGACCATCGCCGACTCGATCGAGCTCGCGGTCAGCGGCCACTGCCTCGACGCGATGGTGCTGCTGGTCGGCTGCGACAAGACCATCCCGGCCGCCGCGATGGCCGCCGCGCGCCTCGACATCCCCTGCGTGATCCTTTACGGCGGCACGATCATGCCGGGCCAGTGCAAGACCGGCGCCGGCGACAGCAAGCCGCTGACCATCCAGGACGTGTTCGAGGCGGTCGGCGCGCATTCCGCCGGACGCATTGACGATGCCGAGCTGCACAAGATCGAAACCCACGCCTGCCCGGGCGCGGGTGCCTGTGGCGGCCAGTTCACCGCCAACACGATGGCAATGGTGCTGACCTTCCTCGGCCTGTCGCCGCTCGGCGCGAACGACATCCCGGCGATCCACGCCAGCAAACCCGAGGCCGCGCGCGCGTGTGGTGCGATGGTGATGCAGCGGCTGCGCGATGGCGGCCCGACGCCGCGCGAGATCCTCACCCCGACCGCGCTGCGCAACGCTGCGCGCGCGGTGTCGGCGACCGCCGGCAGCACCAACGCCGCGCTGCACCTGCTGGCGATCGCGCACGAGGCCGGCGTCGCGTTCGGTCTCGACGAGTTCGAGGCGGCGAGCGCGTGCACGCCGGTGATCGCCGATCTCAAACCCGGCGGCCGCTACACCGCCGCGGAGATGTTCGAACAAGGCGGCAGCGCCTTGGTCGCGCGCGAGCTGCGCCATGCCGGGCTGATCGACGACATCGCGACCTGCACCGGCCGCGGTTTCTTCGCCGAACTCGACGACGTGCCCGCGCCCGCATCGCAGGACATCGTGCGCAGCGTCGCCGATCCGATCAAGCCGCGCGGCGGTTACTCGATCCTGTACGGCGATCTCGCGCCCGAGGGCTGCATCGTCAAACTCGCCGGCCACGGCCGCGACCGCTTCGATGGCCCGGCGCGCGTGTTCGACTCCGAAGAGGCCGCGTTTGCCGCGGTGCAGGCGCGACGGATCGTCGCTGGCGATGTCGTGGTGATCCGCTTCGAAGGCCCGGCCGGTGGGCCCGGCATGCGCGAGATGCTGGCGGTCACTGCCGCGCTGGTCGGCCAGGGTCTCGGCAACGACGTCGCCTTGATGACCGACGGCCGCTTCAGCGGCGCGACCCACGGCTTCATGGTCGGCCACGTGTCGCCGGAGGCGATGCACGGTGGCCCGATCGCGCGTCTGCGCGACGGCGATCGCGTCAGTATCGACGTGGTCGCGCGCCGCATCGACGTCGACGCCGACCTGTCGCAGCGCCCGTCCGCGCGCATCGCGCCGCGGGTGACCGCCGGCGTGCTCGCCAAATACGCGCGCGACGTGCGCTCGGCGTCGCAGGGCGCAGTGACCGCGCCGGGGCCGCTGGACGCCGTGCCGCGCCGCCCGATTGCCGCGCAGCTGGTGGCCGCTATGGAGACGGTCGCCTGATGCGCGGACATGCGAAAAACAAGATGTCCGCGAATGACGCGAAAAACGCGAAAGGAGCAGGCGACACGGTAGCGCGCTCCATCACTGACCGTTTTTTATTCGCGCTTTTTGCGTCATTCGCGGACAAAACAACTCTCAAACCCAAGACCCAGGAACTTCCATGAACGCCACCACCACCTTCCAACCCAAGATCGCCGTCATCGGCTACGGCAGCCAGGGCCGCGCGCATGCGCTTAATCTGCGCGATTCCGGTTTCGACGTCACCGTCGGCCTGCGGGCGGGCGGGCCGACCGAGGTCAAGGCCAAGGCCGACGGCTTCAAGGTCAAGACACCCGATGCCGCCGTCGCCGACGCCGAGCTGGTCGCCGTGCTGACCCCCGACATGGTGCAGGCCAAGCTCTACCGCGAGGTTATCGAACCCAACATCGCGACCGGCGCCTGCTTGCTGTTTGCGCACGGCTTCAACGTCCACTTCGGTCAGATCACGCCGCGCGCGGACCTCGACGTGGTGCTGGTCGCACCCAAAGGCCCGGGTGCACTGGTGCGTCGCGAGTACGAGATCGGCCGCGGCGTGCCGGCGGTGTATGCGATCCATCAGGACAGCAGCGGTCGTGCGGAACAGCTTGCCCTCACCTACTGCGGCGGCATCGGCGGCGCGCGGCAAAACGCGATCCGCACCACGTTCAAAGAAGAGACCGAGACCGATCTGTTCGGCGAGCAGGCGGTGCTGTGCGGCGGCGCGAGTTCGCTGGTGCAGGCCGGCTTCGAGACCCTGGTCGAGGCCGGCTACCAGCCCGAGATCGCCTACTACGAGGTGCTGCACGAGCTGAAGCTGATCGTCGACCTGTTCTACGAAGGCGGCATCACCCGGATGCTGGAATTCATCTCCGAGACCGCGCAGTACGGCGATTACGTCAGCGGCCCGCGGATCATCGACGCCGGCGTCAAGGCGCGCATGAAGGAGGTGTTGACCGAGATCCAGGACGGTACCTTCGCGAAGAACTGGATCGCCGAATACGAAGCCGGCCTGCCCAACTACACAGCGCATAAGCAGGCCGATCTCGAACACCCGATCGAGGCGGTCGGCAAACGCCTGCGCAGCGGCATGAAGTGGCTTGACGCCGCGCCGAAGAGTGCGACGGCGAAGACGCCGCCGTCCCCGGCACCGGCCACGCGCGCCGCGCAAGGCGAGGTCGCCTGATGAACGGCGCCGCCTGGCTGGTGCAGGCGCTGGCCGTCGAAGGCGTCGACACGCTGTTCGGCTATCCGGGCGGCGCGATCATGCCGTTCTACGACGCCCTGCACGACGCCGTGCAAGACGCGCGCATCAAGCATGTGCTGGTCCGCCACGAGCAGGGCGCGGCGTTCGCGGCCAACGGCTACGCGCGCGCCAGCGGACGGGTCGGCGTGTGCGTGGCAACGTCTGGCCCCGGTGCGTCGAATCTCGTCACCGGCATCGCCGACGCGATACTCGATTCGGTGCCGATGGTGATCATCAGCGGCCAGGTCGCCACCTATCTGATGGGCACCGATGCGTTCCAAGAGATCGACGTGTTCGGCATGACCATGCCGATCGTCAAGCACAGCTTCCTCGTGCGCCGCATCGACGATCTGCCGCGCGTCGTCGCCGAAGCTTTCCGCATCGCGCGCTCCGGCCGTCCCGGCCCGGTGCTGATCGACCTGCCGAAAGACGTGCAGGTCGGCGACGCGTCGCATCTCGCTGCGCACGTGCGGCTGCCGGTCGATGCGGTGGCGAAAGCACCGGAGCATTCGCTGCACGCGGCCGCGGCGCTGATCGCGCAAGCGCGCAAGCCGGTGATCTATGCCGGCGGCGGCATCGTGCTTGGGCATGCGGAGGAGGCATTCCGCGCGTTCGTCGAGCAGTCGCGGATCCCCACCGTGCTGACGCTGAAAGCACTCGGCACATTGCCGGCATCGCATGCGTCCAATCTCGGCATGCTCGGCATGCACGGCACCCGCGCGGCCAACCTGGCGGTGCAGGAGGCCGATCTGCTGATTGTGGTCGGTGCGCGCTTCGACGACCGCGCCACCGGCAAGCTCGACGAGTTCGCACCCAACGCGCGCGTGGTGCATCTCGACGGCGATGCCTGCGAGATCGGCAAGCTGCGCGTCGCCGATGCCGCGGTGTACGGCGACCTGCCGGCGTCGCTGACCGCGTTCACCGCGCCCGCCGCGGCGCTGTTGCGCGGACGCCACGCCGTCGCGCGGCAGGCGTGGCGCGACCTCTGCCTGGAGCGCAAGCGTCGCTTTGCCGCCCGCTACGACGCGCCCGGCGACACCGTCTACGCGCCGCTGCTGCTGAAGCGGCTGTCGGAACTCGCGCCCGACGCGATCGTCGCCTGCGACGTCGGTCAACACCAGATGTGGGTCGCGCAGCATTGGTGTTTCGATGCGCCGCGCAACCATCTCACCAGCGGCGGGCTCGGCGCGATGGGTTTCGGCCTGCCGGCGGCGATCGGTGCGCAGTTGCAGAACCCATCCGCGCAGGTGGTGTGCGTCAGCGGCGACGGCTCGTTCCTGATGAACGTGCAGGAACTCGCCACGCTGAAGCGCTACGGCATCCCGGTCAAGATCGTGCTGCTCGACAACCAAGCGCTGGGCATGGTGCGGCAGTGGCAGGAACTGTTTTTCGCCAAGCGCTATTCCGAGATCGACCTGTCCGACAACCCGGATTTCGCCGCCGTGGCCACGGCGTT
>JBOHYD010000389.1:0-13651 GCA_050737635.1 Luteimonas sp.
GCGCGCGCGCGCGCGGCAACGACTGCGCGACGAGCGCGTCCTCGCTCGCGGCGCGAGTGTCCCGCACCGTCGACAGGATACCGCCGCCGGCGCGCGCGATCTGCTCGTAATCCGCGCCCTGCAGGCGCTGTTCGTACTCGCCGGCGCGGTCGCCGGCAAACACCACGTGGGTATGGCAGTCGACCAGCCCCGGCGTCACGCAGTCGCCGCGTGCGTCGATCACCGCGTCCGCATGCGCTTGCGCATCGCGCGGCAGCGCCGTGCGCGCGCCGACAAATGTCAGGCGGCCGTCGCGCCAGCCGATCGCGCCGTCGTCGATCAGCCCATAGCCGGCATCGCCGTCGAGCGTGACCAGGGTGGCATTGAGCAGCAGACCCTGCCAGCGCTCAGTCACCGCCGCCGCCATCGTCGCCTGCGCTGTTAGCACTGCCGCCGTGGTGACCGGCGATGCAACCGCTGTCGCCGCCGCCATCCGCGCTGCCGCGATTGCGCCGATTGCCGCTTCGCTCGCGCCGGTGCCGCCACAATGCCGGACACAGGGTCACCAAGAACGCCACGACGACGATCGGCAGAAAATCGGACATGACGTTGGGTCGGACATAAGGCCGATACGGGGGCGACGCGCTAGCCTAGCGCACTGACGCAGATGCTTATGGATTGCCGATATGGATTGCCCATGATGCCGACATCGATACCCGCCGCCGCCCGGCGATGGGGCCTGCAGGGCTGGCGCAAAGACCGCGAAGACGGCGATCGCGGCTGGACGCTGCCCGGCATCGCCAATCTGCACTCGCATGCGTTTCAGCGTGCGATGGCCGGCATGGCCGAGCGCCAGACCGACGCCAGCGACAGCTTCTGGACCTGGCGCGAGACCATGTACCGGTTTGCCGCGCGCTTCGATCCGGAATCGCTGCATGCGGTCGCGTCGCAGTTGTACGTCGAGATGCTCGAAGCCGGCTACACGTCGGTCTGCGAGTTCCATTACCTGCATCACGCGCCCGACGGCCAGCGCTATGGCGATCCCGCGGCGATGTCGCGCGCGCTGATCGCGGCCGCGCGCGACACCGGCATCCGTCTGAGCCTGCTGCCGGTGCTGTACATGACCGGCGGTTTCGACGGCCGTGCGTTGAGCGATCGCCAGCGGCGCTTCGGCCACGATCTCGACGCCTACCTGCGCCTGCTCGACACGCTGCGCACCGAAACCGGCGACGCCCTGCGCATTGGCTGCGCACTGCACAGCCTGCGCGCGGTGCCGCCCGATGCGATGCGCGCGGTGCTCAAGGCGTTGCCCGGCGACTGCCGCATCCACATCCACATCGCCGAGCAGATCGGCGAGGTGCAGGACTGTCTCGCGATGCGCGGTGCGCGGCCGGTCGAATGGCTGCTCGCCAACGCCGCGGTCGACGCGTGCTGGACGCTGGTGCATGCCACCCATCTCAGCGCGGATGAAACCGTCGCCATCGCGCGCAGCGGCGCGACGGTGGCGCTGTGCCCGACCACCGAAGCCAACCTCGGCGATGGATTGTTTCCTCTGCGCGCGTATCTCGATGCCGGCGGCGCATTCGGCATCGGCTCGGACTGCAACAGTTCGGTGTCGCCGGTCGAGGAGCTGCGCTGGCTCGAATACGGCCAGCGCCTGATCACCCGGCAGCGCAACGTCGCGGTGCGTGCGCACTCGCCGAGCGTCGGCGAGACCCTGCTGCGCGGCGTGCAGGCGAGTGCCGCCAGCGCGACCGGCTTCACTGCCGGCGATGACCATCTCGTGCTCGACGGCGCGGCACCGATGTTTGCCGGGGCGACCGAACACGACGCAATCGACCGCTGGATCTTCGCTGGCAACGGCACTGCGGTGCGCGATGTCGTCGTCGCCGGGCGGCAGGTCGTGGCGCAGGGACGGCACCGCGACCGCGACGCTGTCGCCGCGCGCTACGTCGCGGCAATGCATGCACTGCTGACGTAGCGACGGGCACGGCCGGCATCGCGATCGGCCGACCCATCGCGATGGCGCGATCGACGGATATTGGCCTTGACGTCAATCCGCGGCATCTTTTGCGGACCTATCGCAGCCTGGCTCCGGGTCGGCAAACAGCGCGTTGATGCGGCCGAAATCCAGCGTGCTGGCGAGTGCGGGCGCAAAATCGCCGCGCAGATATGCCTGCGTCGCCGCCAGCGCAGTGCCGAATGCGGCCTTGAACAGCTGCGGCCCCGAGCTGATGCGCTGCACGCCCGCGGCGGCCAGCGCATCGACTCTCGCCAGACCCGGCATCGCCATCACGTTGATCGCCAGCGGCACGGCGCGCGCGATCGTCGCCGCATCGTCGGCGGATGTCAGTCCCGGCACAAAGCCGCCGTCGGCACCGGCGTCGCGGTACTGCGCCAGCCGCGCGATGCTCATCGCCACCGCGGCCTCGCCGGAGGCCAGCGCGCGCAGATACACGTCGGTGCGGGCGTTGATAAAGCACGGCGCAGCGCCGAGCGCGGCGCGGATGGCGGCGATCTTCGCGGCCAGCAGCGCTGGCGGCCCGCCGCCGTCCTCGAGGTTGATGCCGATCGCGCCTGTGTCGACCACCTCGACGACCAATGCCGCGACGGCCTGCGGATCGTCGCTGTAGCCGTGCTCGATGTCGGCGGAGACCGGTACTGCGGTCACGCGCACGATGCCGCGCAGCGCGTCGAGCAGATCCGCGCGCGGCAGTGCACCGCCGTCGGCGTAGCCGCGCGACCAGGCCATCGCCGCGCTGCTGGTGGCGACAGCGGTGGCACCGGCGTGCTGCCACAGCCGCGCGCTGGCCGCATCCCAAGCGTTGGGCAGCAGCAGTGGCCGTGTGGCCGTGTGCAGTGCAAGAAAACGGGCGTGCGATGAGCCGGACATGTCATTTCCTTGTGGGTGATGGCGTTGCTGCGCAATATGCGTGAGCGGATCAGCTTGCAAACAGATCCTCACGCGGCAGCGCGCCTTCGAGGGTCAGCAGAAATTGCTTGGTCGGCAGCCCGCCGCCGAAGCCGGTGAGCGCGCCGTCGGTGCCGATCACGCGATGGCAGGGCACCACGATCGGCAGCGGATTGCGGCCATTGGCCGCGCCGACCGCGCGCACCGCGGCCGGCTTGTCGATGCGCCGCGCGATCTCGCCGTAGCTAGTGGTGGTGCCGTAGGCGATGTCGCGCAGCGCCCGCCACACGGTTTGCTGAAACGCGGTGCCCGATGGTGCCAGCGGCAGGTCGAAGGTGCGCAAATCACCAGTGAAATACGCCGCGAGCTGGTGCGCGGCGGCGCGCAGGGTCGGATGGTCGCCGGTGCGCCAGTCGCGTCCGCGCGTGTACCGATGTCGCGGCGACGGAAATTCGATCAGGCGCAAACCATCGTCGTCGGCGGCCAGCAACAATGCGCCGACCGGGCTGTCGAGGGTGGTGGTGTAGACGCTCATGCGAACGCTCCGCCGCGACGCCGCTGCTGCTGCGATGGTGGGGTCGGTGCGGCCGTCGCCATCGCGTCGCGCCACAGATGGATCGTTGCGTACGCGCGCCACGGCCGCCATGCTTCGGCGCGCGCGGTCAGCGCTTTCGCGCTCATCCGCGTGCCCCCCGCTTTTGCGGTGGCAGGCTCGCCGGGCACGCATTTCTGCAGCACCAGATCGTCGGCCGGAAACGCGTCGGGATGGCCGAGCGCGCGCATCGCGATGTAGTGCGCGGTCCACGGCCCGACGCCGGGCAGTGCGGTCCAGCGCGCGACGAGGTCGTCGAGGGTGCGTCCGGCGCAAAAATCGACATCGCCGGCGAGCAGCGCGCGCGACACCGTGCGCACGGTGTCGGCACGCGCGCGGGTCAGGCCGATCGCACCGAGGTCGGCATCGGCCAGCGCATCGGCGGTGGGGAACGCATGCGTCAATCCGGTCATCGCCATCGCGTCCGGCAGTGGCGTGCCGAAGCGCTGCGCGATGCGCGCGGCAAACGTACGTGCGGCGGCAACGCTGACCTGCTGGCCGAGAATCGCGCGGACCGCGATCTCGAAGCCGTCCCAGCCGCTCGGCAAGCGCTGTCCAGGATGCTTGCGCAGCAGCGGCTTCAGGCGCGGATCGTGCGACAGCGCCGCGGCGATCGTCGCCGGATCGGCGTCGAGATCGAACATCCGCCGCAGCCGGCCGACGATATCGAGCAAGCGCGCTGCCTGCGGCGCGTACAGCTCCAGCCGCAGGGCGTGCTCGGCTTTCGGCCACGCGCTCACGCGCAGCCAGCCGGGCCTGGCATCGGCCGCAGTGCCGCCGATCACGCGCGTGTAGCTCGCGTCATCGACGATCTCGACGCCGGGCAGCGCGCGGCCGCGCAGGAATGCCAGCATCGCCGCGAAGTCGTACGGCGGCCGATAGCCGAGGCGCAGGATCAGCGTGGCGTCGTGCGCGAGCACGTCGGCGACGGCAGTCGCACGGCTGCGGCGCAGATCGCGCGGTGCCATCCGGTATGCCGTCTTGAACGTGGTGTTGAACCGGCGCAGGCTGCCGTAGCCGGCTGCGAGCGCGACATCGGTGATCGGCAGCGCGGTGTCGGTGAGCAGCTGCTTGGCAAACAGCAGCCGGCGGGTGCCGTGCACGCCGATCGGCGATGCGCCGACGCGATCGACAAACAAACGGCGCAGCTGGCGTTCACCGATGCCGATGCGCTCGGCCAGCGCGGACAGCGGCTGCTCGGCCAATGCGCCCTGGTCGATCAGCGTGAGCGCGCGCGCGACCGCTGCATCGCCGCGCCGCCATGCGCCGTCGAGCGGCGACAGCTCGGGACGGCAGCGCAGGCACGGACGGAATCCGGCCGCTTCGGCCGCCGCGGCGGTGCGCATGTAGACGATGTTGCGCGGCTTCGGTGCCGGTGCCGGGCACATCGGCCGGCAATAGATGCCGGTGCTGGTGACCGCGGTGAAAAACAGTCCGTCGAAACGCGCATCGCGACTGAGCCGCGCCTGCTCGCAGACCTGCGGCGGCGGCAGGGCGTCGGGTGTCGGCATGAGCATGCGTGGCAGTCCTGCATCGGGCGTCATGCTGGGAGGCTAGCACCGCAATCGTGCCCAGACTCGCCGGATTCGGACATCGACGTCGGCGACTTGCGGCCGCGGCGGCTACCGGTTGCGTACCGGCGCGGCGGTCTTGCGCAGCGCCGGCAATAGCGAGGCGATGTCGCCGTCGTTGGCGGCCGGCGGTACGCCGATCAGATGCGCGAGCAGCGGATACACATCGACGCTATCGAACGGCGCGATCACCGCGCCGGGTTTGAATGCCGGCCCGTTGGCGACAAACAGCGCGCGCATCGACGGCAGCGCGGGATCGTAGCCGTGCGAGCCGCGAGCATGATCGCTCTGCCGCGCGGCGATGGCGTCGCGCGGCAGCGCATCCCAGCCCTCGTGCATCTGACACACGATCGGCGGAATGCGCCGATGCGTGCCGTAATGCCAGCGCGCCGGCAGCTCGCCCTTGCGCCAGCAGTCGTAATGCTCGTGTGCGCCGAGCAGCTTGCCCGCGACAACGTCCTCGAAGCCGGCGTTTGGCACGATGCCGATCGCTTGGCCGGCGGTCACCACCACGGCTTCCTGCACGCTGACCATGTCCTCGATCGCGATCCGGTGGCCGGGGGCGACCGCCGCCATGCCGTGATCGGACACCACGATGAGATTGGTGCTGGCCAGCAGGCCGCGCGCGGCGAGGCCGTCGCGCAGGCGGCCGATCGCGGCGTCGACCTCGCGCAGCGCCGCGTTCACCTGCGGCGAATCCGGGCCGTGATCGTGGCCGGCTTCGTCGATCATGTCGAAATACAGCGTCAACATTCGCGCGCGCGCCGGCGGCGGATCGTCGAGCCAGCCCAGCAGCGTGTCGACGCGCGCCGCCGATGCCACCGCCTTGTCGAACGGCAGCCAGCGATGCGGATGCATGCCGCTGATCGGCGCTTCGGAGCCTGGCCAGAACAGCGTCGCGCTGGTGATGCCCGCGCGCTGTGCAGTCACCCAGATCGGCTCGCCGCCCCACCAGCGCGGATCGGCGACGGCGCTGCGATCGGCGATCTTGAATCCGCCCAGCGCCGGATCGCGCATGGTGTTGTGGACGATGCCGTGGCGGTCGGGCCGCAGGCCGGTGACGATGCTGTAGTGGTTGGGGAAGGTCAGCGACGGATACGCCGGCGTCATCCACTGCGCACGAACGCCGTCGCGAGCCAGGCGCGACAAGTTGGGGGTGATGCCGCGATCGAGATAATCGGCACGGAATGCGTCGATCGAAATCAGCACCACGCGCTGTGCGTCCGGCGTATCCGGCGCGGGCGATGACGGCGCAGTGGATGCGCAACCCGCGCACAGGACGATGGCAAGCAGCCGTGCGTATCTACGTAAGTTCAGCATGCCGCCGATGGTACGACGGCGGCGTAACAGCGCAGCGCGCGGGTACGGCCCGCGCAGAACCGGAGACGGCTACTACGAGAGTGTGGTCCTCGATCCTGATGGCTATCGAATCGAGATCACAGCGTGAACAACCCGATCCCAGGTCGAGCAGATCTGGGCGCTGCATCGAGCCAAAGCCTGACCGAGGCGATAGCCGATGCCGGTCAGCTTTCTGTCCACCGAACAAGGTGAAAGCGACGGCTGACGCCGGGACGCCATTGCGACGCCACTTGGCGCGTTACTGCCATTTGGACGATGCCAACCATGCGCTGATCACGCGCAAGCGTGGCCCATAGAACCGCCTCGTTTTGCGCTGCAGTGGGGCTGGTGCGCTATCTGCTTGGTCGTCCCGATGGGCGGCCTAAATTCTGCGCTCGGTCGGCGGCGCACCGGACCGGTGACGGTCAGGGCACAGCGGATGCGGGAGGTACTCGTGCCGCCATGGTGCCCGGGCTAGGCAACGTATCATGTCTGGTGTGCGGCGATCGCAACGCCTGCCGTCATCCCGGCGCACGCCGGGATGACGGGATGACGGGATGACGGGATGAGGGGCGCAAAGCTAGCCGATCAGGCTTGCGCTTGACGCGACGGTCGCGGGAAGGGAAGCCCAGCCTTTGGATAGGCGCGCCTATGCGCGCTTCATGGCCGGACGTTCCCAGGCCGGTACCGTCGCGCCATGGATGGCCGCCGTCGACCCACAGATCACACAGGCATCGCTACGCCGCATCCCCGCGCAGCGCATGCACCTGTGCTTTCAACCCGTCCGCCGTCGCCGTCGCGCCGTCGACCGGCACGTCGGCCACCACGCCGATCTGCGCGCGGAACCGCCGTGGCACGCGCATGCGTGCGATGCGCGAATCGCGATGGCTCCACATGCTGCTCCACATCCCGCGCAGCGCCATCGGGATGACCGGCACCGGGCGCTCGGCGAGGATGCGTTCGATGCCGGACTTGAATGCGCCGATGTCGCCGTCGCGGGTTAGCCGACCCTCCGGAAAGATGCCGACCAACTCGCCGTCGTCGAGCGCTTTTTCGATCTCCGCAAACGCGCGCCGCATCAGCTCCGGATTTTCCTTGGTGCCGGCGATCGGGATCGCCTTGGCCTGACGGAAGATCCAGCGCAGCACCGGGATATTGAAGATCTTGTCGTACATGACAAACCGCACCGGCCGCGGAATCGCCGCCGACAGGATCAGCGCGTCCATGTAGCTGACGTGGTTGCACACGATCAGCGCCGCGCCCTGCTCGGGCACATGATCGATGCCGCGCGTGTCGAGCCGGTACAGCGCGCGCACCAGCACCCAGCTCAAGAACCGCATCAAAAATTCGGGCACGATCGAAAAGATCCAGACCGCGACCAGCGCATTGGCGATCGCCAGCGCCAGAAACACCTGCGGAATGCTTAAGTCCGGCATCGGCAGCGTCATGCCCAACAAGCTCAGCTGCTTCATCTGCAGCAGCACGCCGAGCATCGCGGCCAGTACGATGAAGCCGGCGTTTTGGATGTTGAGTCCGGCGATCACCCTTGAGAGCTCGGCCTTCGGCGTGCGGCTCTGGATCAGCGCGAACAGCGGCACCACGAAGAAGCCGGCAAACACGCCGATGCCGACCAGATCCATCACGATCCGCCAGCCGCCCGGCTGCTGCACGAAGCCGAGCACGCTCAAACCGCCGACCGGTGCCGCGCCGCTGCGCGCAAAATACAGGTCGATCATGAAGGCGCTGATGCCGAACGCGCCGAGCGGCACCAAGCCGATCTCGACGCTGCGCGCGGAGAGTTTTTCGCACAGCAGCGAGCCGCTGCCGGTGCCGATCGAGAACAGCGCGAGTGCAAAGATGTACAGGGTTTCCGAGCCGCCGAGATTCACTTCGGCATAGGTCGGCAGCTGCGAGGTCAGCACCGTGCCGATGAACCAGAACCACGACACCCCGAGGACGGCATTGCGCACCGCGAGCTGCTTGCGCGCCAGCCGCAGCACGGCGAGCGACTCCGGAATCGGATTCCAGCGGATCTTGAGATCCGGCGCGGCGGCGGCGACGCGCGGGATTGCGCGGCTGACCAGATTGCCGGTGACCGCCATCGCGATGATCGCCACCGCCGCCACCGCCGGTCCGTGCGTGCCGGCGAGCTTGAAGATCAAGCCGCCGAAGATCATCCCGACCAGGATCGAGATCGACGTGCCCATCTCGACCAGGCCGTTGCCGCCGGTCAGCTCCCTGGGATGCAGCACGCTCGGCAGGATCGAATACTTGACCGGTCCGAACAGCGTCGACTGCAGCCCGGTGGCGAACAAGGCAGCCAGCAGCACGACCATGTTTTGGGTCAGGAAGCCGATCGCGGCCAGCGACATGATGACGATTTCCATCGCCGTGGTGATGCGGATCAGCCGTGATTTCTCGAGCTTTTCGGCGATCTGCCCGGCGGTCGCGGAAAACAGGAAGTACGGCAGGATGAACAACGCCGGCGCGAGATTGGTGTACAGCGTGCGCTGCTCGGGGCTGACGCCGAGCCAGAACAGCAGGCCGATGATCGCCTGCCGATAGACGTTGTCATTGAACGCGCCAAGCGACTGGGTGACGAAGAACGGCAGGAAGCGGCGTTGCTTCAGCAACTCGAACTGGTTGTGATCGGACATGCAGCCTCCGCTCGGTTTGGCGGATTGTAGAGGCGTCTGGCCGGTGCGCGTCACTTGGCTGCGGACTTGGGCAAACCCGCAGCCACGTCGCGGAATGACGCCAATGCCGCTTCGAGGTGCTCGACGATCTCCAGCGCCAGCACATCCGGCGGCGGCAGGTCGTCGAGATTGTCGAGGCTGTCGTCCTTGAGCCAGAAGATGTCGAGGCTGGCCTTGTCGCGCGCCACCAGCGTCTTGTAGTCGAAGCACCTGAAGCGCCCGGTTTCCCGGCGCTGGTGCCGGCAGAAGTCCTGGCGCTCGTAGGTCAATGCGTCGCGGTCTTCCTCGCCGTTGGCGTCATCCGCTTCCCCAAGATGCGTGAATGCCCGGGGAGTGTAAGTCCCGGACTGAACACCTGTCGTCTTGCCCGTGCCGCCCATGCCTGTCTCTGCGGCGCCACCGGCAATGGACTGCCCGGCGTTGTCAGCCACTCGCCTCGGCGGGTTGAAACCCGCTACGTCAGCCGCGCTCGCGCTTGATCGCGCGCCAGCCGATGTCGTGGCGGTGGAACTCGCCGCGCCACGACACGCCGGCCACCGCGCCGTAGGCGCGTTGCTGGGCGTCGGCGACCGACGCGCCGAGCGCGCACACGCACAGCACGCGGCCGCCGCTGGTCACGATGGCGCCGTTGCCATCGCGTTGCGTGCCGGCGTGAAAGATCTTGGTGTCAGGCAACTCCGGCACGTTCCAGCTGTCGATGGCGTCGCCCACGCGCGGCGTGCCGGGGTAGTGCTCGGCGGCCATGACCACGCCCAGCGACGGGCGCGGGTCCCAGCGGGCCTCGACTTGGTGCAGACGCGCGTCGATCGCGGCCTCGACCAAGTCGAGCAGGTCCGACTGCAGCCGCATCATCACCGGCTGGGTTTCCGGATCGCCGAAGCGGACGTTGAACTCGATCACCTTCGGCGCGCCGTCGGCATCGATCATCAGGCCGGCGTAGAGGAAGCCGGTGAACGGAATGCCGTCGGCGATCATGCCCTGCACGGTCGGGTTGACCACCTCGCGCATCACCCGCGCGTGCACCTCGGGGGTCACCACCAGCGCCGGCGAGTACGCGCCCATGCCGCCGGTGTTCGGGCCGGTGTCGCCGTCGCCGACGCGCTTGTGGTCCTGGCTGGTCGCCATCGGCAGCGCGGTGCGGCCGTCGACCATCGAGATGAAGCTGGCCTCCTCGCCGTCGAGGAACTCCTCGATCACCACGCGCGCGCCGGCCGCGCCGAAGGCGTCGTCGCCGAGCATGTCGGTGATCGCCGCCTCGGCCTCGGCGAGGGTCATCGCCACGATCACGCCCTTGCCGGCGGCGAGGCCGTCAGCCTTGACCACGATCGGCGCACCCTTTTGCTGCACGTAGTCGAGCGCGGCACCGATCTCAGTGAACACCGCGTAATGCGCGGTCGGGATGCGGTGGCGCGCAAGAAAGTCCTTGGCGAAGGCCTTGCTGCCCTCGAGCTGCGCGGCGGCCGCGCTCGGCCCGAAGATCGCCAAGCCCTCATCGCGGAAACGGTCGACGACGCCATTGACCAGCGGGCCTTCCGGCCCGACCACGGTGAGCGCGACGCCTTCGCGCTGCGCGAGCTGCAGTAATGCGTCGATGTCACGGATGTCGACAGCGACATTGCGGCACTTCGGCTCGCGCGCGGTGCCGGCGTTGCCGGGGGCGACCAGCACCTCGCTGACGCGACTCGACTGCGCGAGCTTCCAGGCGAGCGCGTGCTCGCGACCGCCGCCGCCGATGACCAGGACTTTCACATCCGCCTCCTGTTTCGACGCGTCCTCGCCGCCAACGCGGGGATCCATTCGGCTTGCGATTGAAGACGAAGACGCCGGGGTCCCGCTTGCGCGGCAATGACGGGCTTGCGGAGATCGCTTTTCATCTCAGGTATCGCGATCAAGCGCAAATACCTCAATGCCGGAAATGCCGCACGCCGGTGAACACCATCGCGAGGCCGTGTTCGTCGGCCGCCGCAATGACCTCGGCGTCGCGCATCGAGCCGCCGGGCTGGATCACCGCGACGATGCCGGCGGCGGCGGCGGCGTCGATGCCGTCGCGGAACGGGAAGAACGCGTCGCTCGCCATCACCGAGCCCGGTACGCCGAGTCCGGCGTCCTCGGCCTTCAGTCCGGCGATCTTGGCGCTGACCACACGACTCATTTGCCCGGCGCCGATGCCGATCGTGCGTTGATCCCGGGCGTAAACGATGGCATTGGATTTGACGTACTTGGCGACGCGCCAGGCGAACAGCAGCGTGTCCAACTGCGCGTCGCTCGGCGCGCGCTGGGTGACCACGGTCAGCTCGTCACGGGTCACCACGCGGTCGTCGGCGCTCTGCATCAGCAGCCCAGAGCCGACGCGTTTGACGTCCACGAGGTTGCCGCCGTCGCCGTGCGGGATCTGCAGCACGCGCACGTTGGCCTTCTTCGCCGCATAGGCGAGCGCGTCGGCCGCGTAGTCGGGCGCGATCAGCACCTCGACAAACTGGCGCTCGAGGATCACCCGCATCGTCGCGGCGTCGAGCGCGGTGTTGAAGGCGAGGATGCCGCCGAACGCCGAGGTCGGGTCGGTCGCGTAGGCGAACTCGTAGGCATCGCCGCAGGCCGCGCCGATCGCCACGCCGCAAGGGTTGGCGTGCTTGACGATCACGCAGGCGGGCATGTCGAACTGGCGCACGCATTCCCAGGCCGCGTCGGCATCGGTGAGGTTGTTGTAGCTGAGCGCCTTGCCTTGCAGCTGGGTGAAGGTCGCTAGCGTGCCCGGCAGCGGGTGCAGGTCGCGGTAGAACGCGCCCTGCTGGTGCGGGTTTTCGCCGTAGCGCAGGTCCATCACTTTGATGAAATTGCCGTTGTGCTGCGCCGGAAACGCGCTGCGCGTGCCGTCGGCCTGCAGCGAGGACAAGTAATCACTGATGCAGGCGTCGTACTGCGCGACGCGGTTGAACGCCGCCGCCGCCAGCGCAAAGCGCGTTTGCGCCGACAGCGCGCCGTCGCTGGCATCGAGCTCGCGCAGCAGGTCGGCGTACTGGGCCGGATCGGTGGCGACCGCGACGTGCGCGAAGTTCTTCGCCGCCGCGCGCAGCATCGCCGGGCCGCCGATGTCGATGTTCTCGACGATGGCGTCGAAGCCGCTGCCGGGATCGGACGACACGCGCTCGAACGGATACAGGTTGAGCACCAGCAGGTCGATCGCGGCGATGCCGTGGTCGGCCATCACCGCGTCGTCGGTGCCGCGGCGTCCGAGCAGGCCGCCGTGGATCAGCGGATGCAGGGTCTTGACGCGGCCGTCGATGATTTCCGGAAAACCCGTCACCTCGGACACGTCGCGCACCGGCAGGCCGGCATCGCGCAAGGTCTTGGCGGTGCCGCCGGTCGACAGCAGCTCGATGTGGCGCGCGGTCAGCGCGCGGGCGAGGTCGATCAGGCCGGTCTTGTCGGAGACCGACAGCAGCGCGCGACGGATGACGACCGGCGTGCCGGTCAGGTGCGGGGAGGTCATGAGCGGAAGGCGACGGCGGATTCGAAACGACGGGCGCAAGACGCAGGCCCGGCGGTTCAAGCAACCCGGAATCCCATCGTCGCCTGCACCGCATTGCACCAGCCGGCGTAGAGCGCCTCGCGCGTCGCAACGTCCATGTCGGGTTTGAACTCGGCCTCCAATTGCCATTGGCTAGCGATCTCCTGCCGGCTCTTCCAGAAGCCCACCGCCAATCCGGCCAGATAGGCCGCACCGAGCGCGGTGGTCTCGCGGACCCGCGGCCGCAGCAGCGGCACGTTGAGGATGTCGCTTTGGAATTGCGCGAGAAAGTCGTTGCCGATGGCACCGCCGTCGGCGCGCAACTGTTTCAATTCGATCCCGGAATCGGCTTGCATCGCGGCGAGCACATCGCGGGTCTGGTAGGCCACCGATTCCAGCGCGGCGCGGATGAAGTGCTCCTTGCTGGTGCCGCGCGAGAGCCCGAACATCGCACCGCGCACGTCGCTACGCCAGTACGGCGTGCCGAGGCCAACGAAGGCCGGCACCAGATAGACCCCGTCGGTGCCGCGTACGCGCTCCGCATAGGCTTGCGAGTCGGCGGCCTTGCCCAACATGCGCAGCCCGTCACGCAGCCATTGAACCACCGAGCCGGCGACGAAAATACTTCCCTCCAATGCATAGTCCACCGTGCCGTCGAGGCCCCAGGCGATGGTGGTGAGCAGGCCGTTGTGCGAGCTGACGGCGTTCTCGCCCGTATTCATCAGCATGAAGCAGCCGGTGCCGTAGGTATTCTTGGCCATGCCCGGCTCGAAACAGGCTTGCCCGAACAGCGCCGCCTGCTGGTCGCCGGCCACGCCGCAGATTGGCACTTCGCTGCCGAAGAAATGCTGCGGCAGGGTGTGACCGTAGACCTCGCTGCACGTGCGCACCTCCGGCAGCATGGCCGCGGGCACGTTCAACATCTTGAGCAGATCCGGATCCCAGCGGCGCGCGTGGATGTCGTACATCATGGTGCGCGAGGCATTGGTGTAGTCGGTGATGTGGACCTTGCCGCCGGTGAGGTTCCAGATCAGCCAGGTATCGATGGTGCCGAAC
>JBOHYD010000390.1:0-4599 GCA_050737635.1 Luteimonas sp.
ATCTCGATCCAGTTCGGGTTCGCACCCATCGGATAGTGCTCGAGTTCGGTAAGCTGGCCAGTCAGGCGGTCGATCGAACAGCGCGTCATGCGGTTCGACGACTGTCCTGCGACGTACAGAAAACGACCAGCGGGGTCGATTGCAAAACCGCGGGGCCCGTCTTCGGTCGCGAAGTGTCCGATTGGCGTCAGCGTGCCGTCGGCAGCATCGACCCGGAACGCCGCGAGCGTGTTCGAGGCGCGTTCGGACGCGTAGAGAAACCTGCCGTCCGGCGTGAGGTGGATATCGGCCGCGGAAGGCTCGCCGGCAAACCCTGGCGGTAGCGCGCTCGTGATCTGCTGTGCGGCGAGCGTTCCTGTTGCCGCGTCGAAACCGAAGACGTAGACCGACGCGTCCAGTTGATTCAGCAGATACACGAACCTGCCGTTCGGATGAAACCGGAAATGCCGCGGGCCCGCGCCGTCCGATACACGCACCGATGGGGGTTCGTTGGACGAGAGCTTTCCGGTGCTTGCATCGAAGCGAAACTGCATCACGACGTCGCCCCCCAGGCTGGTCGCCAGGACGAATCGGTTCGACGGATCGGGCAAGATCGCATGCGCGTGCGGTTCGGTCCAAACCACCTGCAGTGTCCGCTTGACGACGCCGCGTTCATCGATCGGACTCACGGTGATCTTGTCGCCGTGGTAGGAGGCGCACAGCAAGTACCGTCCGCTGCGATCGGTGGTGATGTACGGCATGCTGTCGGCCAGCGGCCGGGTGGCCAGATGCGTCAGCTTTCCGGTCAGCGGATCGATCGCGAAGCTGGCCACCGAAAACGGCTTCGAGCGCAGCCCGGCGTACAGGAACCTGCGATCGGGACTCACCGCGAGCGGCATCACGGTGCCGCTCACACCGACGCTTTCAACGGCGGTCAGCGCCCCGCTTTGCGGGTCCATCTTCAGGACCCGGATTTCCCGGCTGTCTGCGTTGGACACATAGACGAATGTGGCGGTGTCGGCCATGGCGATTCACAGATCTGCTTGAGCTCGCGCAGGGCTTCGCCCCAGGCGACCTTGCAGAACCCGAAATACGCGCTGTTCTCGTCCCAACCGGCGTGGCGGAATTCGAGGATGGCGATGCGATCCCGATCGACGCCGGACAGCGCGACGACATTGGCTCTTTCGGCGATCTCGAACAGCGCGCGTGTGCTCGTCCCGAGATACCGCACCGCAAGCGGGAGCACCGGTTCGATGCGGCCTGGAAGACCTACTGCGTCGACTCACCGGCCCGCCGTTGTCGATTGCGCCCCGGCCGCCTGCAGCAGGCCGCGCGTGTAGCCGAGCGCGAACGACATGAAGCGTTCGCGGTTTTCGTCTAGGTCGGAAAGCGGAACGTGATCCGGGCAGAGGATGCCCTGATAGCCGCCGCGCTGGTAGGCGCGGATCGCCTGGTACATGTCGACGTCGCCCTCGTCCGGGAACACCTCTTCGAAGTCCAGGTAGCCGCCACGGATGTTGCGGAAATGGACCATGAACATCCGCGCAGCGAATTCCTCGATCACGGGGATGACGGCCTCGCCCGGCTTGGGAAACATCTCGGCGACCGTGCCCTGGCAGAAGTTGAGCCCATGGACCTTGCTGGCGCTGAGGCCGAGAAAACGGCGCAGACCGTCGGCCGAACCCACGACATGCTCGACTCCGTTCAGGCCGCCGATCGGGTAGGCCGGATCGTGCGGATGGCAGGCGAGCCGCACGCCGGCCTTCTCCGCGGCCGGCACGAGGCCCTCGACCAGAAACTCGATCGCGCGCCAGCCGTCGGCCTCGGACACCGGCGGCACCTCGCGCGCCGTCTTCTGGCCGCACATCGCCGATTCCGCGTCGCCATCGGCCTGGGTCGGGTAGGCCACACCCCAATAGGAATGCGCGCGCTCGGCCTCGGGCGAATACTCGCTCAGCCGGAAACGCGAGTTGACAACGCCGCCGCGCCCCGGCGACAGGCCGGTCCGCGTGATGCCGACCATTTGCACGTTGTACTTGAGGCAATCGATGCCGGCCTCGGCGGCCACCGCAATGTTCTGCTTCAACACCCCGAGGGTGCGCTTCGCGCCTTCGGGATCGGTCAGCGAGTCGAGCAGGATCGAGCCGACGTCGAGCGCGAAGACATCGAGCTTCAGGTCGAAGCCTTCGATCCACTTGCGGTAGGCGGCCAGCTTGGCGGCGTCCCAGGTGCTGATCGCCGAACTCGACGACAGCAGGTCCGAACCGCGGTTGTCGATGACGACGTTGCGCACGCCGAGTTGAGCCGAAAGACGCAGCCGGTTCTCCGTCGGGTTGATGTGTTGTTCACCGATGTACATGATGGGGTTCCTCCATTGGGTGGTCAGTCGAGTCGGGCGCCGTCGCGGTTCAGCCGTTCGCGCAGTGCGGCACCATCTACGGCACGCGGCGCGACACCTTCATGGAGCGAGATCGCGGCCGCGTGACCGATGGCGTGGCCGTACCCAAAACACTGCGCGGTCACGCGCGCCGAAGCCATGGCCTCATGCTGGGCCGACAGGCAGCGCCCCGCGACGAGCAGCGATTCGCCCTGGACGGGCACAAAGCATTCGTAGGGGACTTCGTAGTAGTCGTTGAACAGCCACACGAGCCGGGGCTTCTCGCCACTGTGCATCTCGATCGGCCACGGACAGCGCGCAATGCCGGTGCGCGACTTCGCTTTGCCAACGACGTTCTCATTGCTCAGTGTCGTCACCGCCCGGATTTGCCGCGTCTGGCGCACACCGACCTGAACGCCGGTGTCGTTGACGAAGCTCTCCTCGCAGCCGGTGATGTGCGCCTTGATGAAGCGTGCGTACTCGCGCACCTGAAGCCGGCCTTCGATTTCGGCTTCAGTGATGTCCTCGACGCACACCGGATTCAGCTCGCGCCCGTCGCGACCGATGATCCGCGTCGCGTTGCACAGCAGCTCGTGCGGGCGCGGCGTGGGAAAGAGAAAGATCTTGGCACGCGGCAAGCGGTACGTCTTCTCCTGGTTCAACTTCTGGATCGTGCTGGACACGCTCTCGCCCATGATGCTGTCGGGGCCGTAAGTGGTCAGGAAGCGGCCGACGTCGACACCCTGCAGCCGGAAGATCATGGTCGGGTTCTGCACCTGGCCGTCTTGGCCCATGAACGTCTCCAGTCCGGCCATCGCGACGACATCGGCGTCGCCGCTCGCGTCGATCGTCAGCTTGGCGCGGATGTCGAGCTTGCCCTGCTTGGTGTAGGCCATCACCCCGGCGATGCGCTCGCCGCCCTCGAGCAGCACGTCGGTCACCGTGGTGTGGAACAGAACGCGAACCCCCGCCTGGCGCAGCAGGTGGTCGCCGGCCTCGCGCCACACCAGCGGGTCGTGCACGCGCGTATAGGTCTTGCCATAGCGAACCGGCGCGGTGAGGCCGCCCTTGCGTTCCATCAGCCGGATGAACTCGTCGGCAAAGCCGAACACGACCTGGCGCGGCCGCGCGTCGGCATCTTCGGACGCCTCGTACAGGCCGCAGACCGTGCCCGACAGCCCGGCCACCGCGCCGCCACCGCAGAAGCCATAGCGCTCCACCACGGTCACCTTCAGTCCCTGGCGCGCGGCGGTCACGGCCGCGGCCACACCGGCCGCGCCGGCGCCGACCACCAGCACGTCGGTCTCGATCCGGGTGACGGGGCGAATATCTTTCGTCTGAACACTACTTTTCATGGCATCTTCTCACTGGGGGTTGTCACCATTCGTGGATCCGTTCGATCGGCGCGACGAACTCGCTGTTGGCGAAGGTTCCGCCGATGACATGGCTGCCGACTTCGTTCATGTCCTCCGGTGGCAGGCCCGCGAGTACCTCGCCCGCATGGTCCTCCGCGCGATCGACCGGCCGGTAGCCCAGCTTGTGCGCAACGGAGTTGTCGAAGAACGAGCGCTCGTTGTCCGATACGCCGTAGACCACCGCGTAGCGCAGACTTGGATGCGTCAGGCCGATGTCCACCAGCTGGGCGAGATCGCGCCAGCTAACCCAGATCGCCAGCCTGCGGCGGTCGATCGGCTTGTCGCTTGCATTGCCGATCCGGATGCACAGCACGCGCAGACCGTACTTGTCGGCATAAAGCGCGCCGGCTTGCTCGCCGAAGCATTTGGTCAGCCCGTAGCGGCTGTCCGGCCTGAGCAGCGCGTCGGAACCGACGCGGCTTCGCCGCGGGTAGTTGCCGACGACATGATGCGAGCTGGCGTACACCACGCGCTCGACGCCCGACTGTCGCGCCGCCTCATAGACGTTGAACGAGCCCACTACGTTGCCGGAGATCTGCTGCTCGATATCGGCGTCGGCGGTCGAGCAGGCTGCGAGGTGAACCACTCCGTCCACCCCGCGCATGGCTTCGAGCAGAGCCATGCGATCCGTGACGCTTGCGACCACCGCCTCTTCCCCAGGGTCGAGGTCGGTGATCGGCTGGACGTCCAGCAGGCGGACCCTGCCGTACTGGGCCACGAGCTCGCGGCGCAACGCGCGGCCAACGATCCCGGCCGCACCTGTGATCAGAATCGTCATGCTCCCCTCCATCGCCATTGCTGAAAACGCCCTAGCAGGTTGTTGAAAAA
>JBOHYD010000391.1:0-15288 GCA_050737635.1 Luteimonas sp.
TGCTGACACCGGCACCCACCTTCCGAGTGGGCGTCGACTCCATTGGCGCGCGCGGGCCGGCGCTGTCGGCCGCGCGTCGTCCGGGTGATCGGCTACTCCACCTGCAGCGAGGGTCTCTGCGCGTAGACGAAGGTTCTGGCCGTCTGCAGGTTGTCCGGCTGCAGCAGGCGCACGGCCGGCCTGCCAATCACGCGCACCGAGGCGATTTCCGCGACGCCGGGCACCTCGGCGTGGCCGAGCAGCTCGCCACTGCAGGTGTCGGCCACGTAGACGCGGCAGATATCGTGCGGGTGCAGGCGGCGGGCCAGCACGTCGGTGATGGCGCTGCTGCCGGGCCGCAGCTGCGAAAGGCCGATGAAGGCATGAGTGCCTTGGATGTCCAGACCGCGCAGCAGGCCCGGGATTTGAGTGACGGCGCGTGCGCGCGCGTCGCCGGTCTCCACGCGCAGCAGGCGGCCGTGGCCGGATTCGAGCAGCCACAGTGCGCCGTCGTGCAGCAGCGGCGAGTGCGGCATAGACAGGTCACTCAACACCACGCCGCGCTGCGTGCAAATCAGCACGCCCCCGTCGGGCGCGAATTCCCGCCAGCCCTCTCGCGTGCCAGTGGCCGCCAGTGCGGTGGCGAAGCGCGGGCCATCGGGGCCCAGCGCCATGCCGTTGAGGTGGCAGCAGTCGCCCAGCGTGGGCTCGGGTACGAACTCGGGCACCCACTCCATGCGGAAATGGCTGCGGCCGTCAGTGCGGCACAGCGCGGAGAACTGGGTGTTGACGAACCACAGCTCGCCGCGCGTGTCCCAGCCGACCTCGTGCACGCTGGCAGCGCCGGTGACGTGCATGGCCACCGGCAGGAAGGTGGCTTGGGCGGGATCGTCGGAGGTGACGTCCTGGAAGATGCGGATAGCCATCGCGGTGCCCACCGCCATCGCGCTGCCGTCGATGGCTAGGCCCATCGGGCTGGGCATGCGCACGGGCGTAGCGCGGATCTCGTCATCGACGACGCCGATCAGCAGCAGGACTGAATCCTGGCGGCTGGCGACGGCCAGCGTGCTGCCGCGGAGGGCATCGACGAAACCGCGCGTGGCGCGCAGGGGCCGCGACGGCGGGGGTGGGGTGGGGTGGGGGGATTGCGGGGCAAGGTCAGGCATCAAGCGGCATCTCGCGGTGGATACCCAAGGGCTCCCGCACGCCGTGGTGGTGACCACGGCCGAGGTGACCGACCGCAAGGGTGCGCTGGCGGCAATGGACCGGTGCGCGTCGAACCTGTGCGAGGTCAAAAGCGTGTTGGTGGATGGCGGCTACACCGGGCAAGCGTTTGCTCTGGCGGTGGAGGAGCGGCGCGGTGCCACGGTGCAGGTGGTCAAGCGCAATGCGTTGCACACCTTCGCCGTGCTGCCGCAGCGTTGGGTGGTCGAGCGCTCCTTTGGCTGGCTGGAGAAATGCCGGCGCTGATGGAAGAACGGCGAGAGAAAACTCAACACCAGCTTGCAGTTCGTCCACCTGGCCTTCCTGGCTCTCTTGCTGCGGAGACTTTGAACAGGCTCTTAGACCACGCGTGCGCGCAACAGGTCATGAATATTGAGCGCACCGACCACGCGGCGGGTGTCGTCGATCACCAGTAGGGCGTTGATCTTGCAGGTTTCCATCAGCTGCGCGGCCTCGACGGCGAGCGCGTCGGCGTCGATGGTCACCGGCGCGCGCGTCATCACCTCGGCGATGCGCGCGCTGCGCACGTCGATCGACGGGTCGGCGAGCGTGCGACGCAGGTCGCCGTCGGTGTACAGGCCGAGCAGCGTGCCGTCGTCGGCGATGACCGCGGTCATGCCGAGCCGCTTGTGGCTCATCTCCACCAGCGCGTCGCCAAGGCTGGCATTGCCGGGTACGCGCGGCACGTCGTCGCCGGCATGCATGATGTCGCGGATGTGCAGCAGCAGACGGCGGCCAAGTGCGCCGGCCGGATGCGAGCGCGCGAAATCCTCGCTGGTGAAGCCGCGTGCGTCGAGCAGCGCCACGGCCAGCGCGTCGCCCATCGCCAGCGACGCGGTGGTGCTCGCGGTCGGCGCGAGGTCGAGCGGGCAGGCTTCGGCCGGCACGCTGACATCGAGATGCACGTCGGCCTCGCGCGCGAGCGTCGATTGCGGCCGGCCGGTCATCGCGATCAACGGATTGCCCTGGCGCTTGAACACCGGCAGCAGCATCAGGATCTCGTCGGACTCGCCGGAGTACGACAGCGCCAGCACCGCATCGGCGTCGGTGATCATGCCGAGATCGCCGTGGCCGGCTTCGCCGGGGTGCACGTAAAAGCTCGGTGTGCCGGTCGACGCCAGGGTCGCGGCGATCTTGCGCGCGACATGCCCGGATTTGCCCATGCCGAGGCAGACCACGCGCCCGCGGCAGGCCAGCATGGCCCGGCACGCGCGCGAAAACTCGCCGTCAAGCCGGGCGGCAACGGCCTCCAGGCCGCGCGCTTCGATGTCGAATACGCGCTGTCCGCTCGCGGCGAGCGCGTCGTCGTCGACCGTGGCAAAAGCAAGCGTTGCGTTGACGGCCATAGTCGTTCCGGGGCCTTTCCGTTAGGCTAGACGGTTCATTTTAGGCGCATCGCTGCGCGAACGCCCGTTGTCCCTGAACGCGGGTTGCGAATTGGTCGACCGCGCCGCGGGCCGATTGCCGCGATCCGCCCTTGCCGCGACGCACCCTGAGGCTGAATTGGACGCATACACCATTGCCACACTGATCGAGCAGGGCCTGCCCGGCGCACGTGCCCAGGTCGAAGGTGCCGACGGCGTGCATTTCGAGGCCGTGGTGATTTGCGAGGGCTTCCGCGGCAAGCTGCCCTTGGCCCGCCACCGCATGGTCTACGCCACGCTCGGCGCGCGCATGGGCGGCGAGATCCATGCGCTCGCGCTGCGCACGCTGACCCCCGACGAGCAGGCGGCGCAGTCGTCCGGAGCCGCGTAATGCAGAAGATCGTGGTGACCGGCGGCATCGCGCTCGACGGCGAGGTGGCGATTTCGGGGGCAAAAAACGCCGTGCTGCCGATCCTCTGCGCGACCCTGCTCGCCGACGGCCCGGTGACGATCGGCAACGTCCCCGACCTGCACGACGTCACCACCACCCAGCGCTTGCTCGCCGAACTCGGCGTCGGCATCACCCGCAGTGGCGATGGCGATCTGTCGATCGACCCGCGCAGCGTGCACAGTCATGTCGCGCCGTACGAACTCGTCAAGACGATGCGCGCGTCGATCCTGGTGCTCGGGCCGCTGCTGGCCAAATACGGCGCCGCCGAAGTGTCGCTGCCCGGCGGCTGCGCGATCGGCTCGCGACCGGTGGATCTGCACATCCGCGCGCTCGAAGCGCTGGGTGCCGAGATCACCCTCGAACACGGCTTCATCAAGGCCCGCGCGCAGCGGCTGGTCGGCGGCACGGTCGCGTTCGAGATGGTCAGCGTCGGCGCCACCGAAAACGCATTGATGGCCGCGACCCTGGCGCGCGGTACCACGGTGATCGACAACGCCGCGAAGGAACCGGAGATCGTCGACCTCGCCGAGTGCCTGATGGCGATGGGTGCCGACATCGAGGGTGCCGGCAGCGCGCGGATCGTCGTGCGCGGCGTCGAGCGGCTGCATGGCGGCCATCACCGCGTGGTCGCCGATCGCATCGAGACCGGCACCTTTCTGGTCGCCGCGGCGATGACCGGCGGCCGCGTCACCGCCACCAATGCGCGGCCGCAAACGCTGCAGGCGGTGCTCGACAAGCTGGCCGACGCCGGTGCCGATATCGCCACGCACGACGACCTCATCACCGTCGACATGCGCGGCCGGCGGCCGAAGGCGGTTGACCTCATCACCGCGCCGCATCCGGGCTTCCCGACCGACATGCAGGCGCAGTTCATGGCGATGAATTGCATCGCCGATGGTGTCGGCACGATCGACGAGACGATCTTCGAAAACCGCTTCATGCACGTGCAGGAGCTGATGCGGCTGGGTGCCGACATCTATATCGACGGCCACCGCGCGACGGTCACCGGCGTCGCGCGCCTCAGCGGTGCGCCGGTGATGGCCACCGACCTGCGCGCATCGGCATCGCTGATCCTCGCCGGTCTGGTCGCCGACGGCGATACCGTCATCGACCGCATCTACCATCTGGACCGCGGCTACGAGCGCATCGAAAGCAAGCTCTCGGCACTCGGGGCCTCGATCCGCAGGATCGACTGACGAGATGCCTCCGCAGGATCGATTGATCAGATGGCTCCGCAGGATCGATTGACCAGATGCCTCCGCAGGATCGACTGACGAGATGGCTCCGCAGGATCGATTGATCAGATGGCTCCGCAAGATCGATTGACCAGATGATTTCCCAAGATCGACTGACGAAATGGCTCCGCCACAGCAGATGAAATCACTGCCTCTACACCATCGCCGACCAGGCATCAGCGTCCGCCGCCGGCTGCTGTTTGCGTTGCTCGCCCTGCTCGCAGCCTATGCGGCGTTCGCGTGGCAGGCCGGTCTTGCGTTCACCGCCGGCGCGCCGACCAAGGACATGGACTGGAACGACGACGGCATCGTCAGCTCGCGCGAAATCCTGCAGGCCTGGTACGCGGTGAGCGTGCGCACCACCACTGACGGCCCGCGCACCTGCCGCGCGTACCACTGGCGCGGCCGCGAGGGCGGCGATCCGATCCGGGTCGCGTGCGTCACCACAAGAGTGAAATCTGCCGGACAGTGATCGCAGGCGGCGCGAACGCGAGGCGACGAGAAACCCGCGGCTGCGGGGTTTCTCATTGCCGGCCAGTGCGGCCGGCGTGATCAATTCACCGACTGGATGCGCAAATCGATGTCGTCCTTGCCGTTCTTCTGCTGCAAGATGCGCGCTGGCGCGGGCACGCCGTCGACCACCCAGACGGTGATCTGCCTATTGCCGTCGGTCTGGGTGGCCTTGGTCGCCTGTCTGCTCTGCCCGTCGATGGTGATCGCCTCGGTGCCGGTCACCGTGTAGCTGAGCGGCTTGGCGCGGCCGTCTTCGACGAGGCGGTAGTTGAGCGGCTTGCCGGCGCTGATGTCGCGGGCGAGCACGAGGTTGAGCAGCAGCGCGTCGACGTCGCCGGCTTGCAGCGTCACCGGCCCGGCGCGCTCGGGCTTGACGTCACCGCTCCAGGTCGCCACGCCCTTGCTCCAGTCGTAGGTCGAGGTCGTGCTGCTGCTTTTGATCAGCACCCGCGCCGAATCGCTGCCCGACAGCGGCCGCCAGGCACCGGCTTTGTCCTCGAACACCGTGGTCTGGTTAAGTTGTACGCCGCTGCTGCCGATCGCGAGCGAGTATTTCCACTTGTCGCCGCCCTGCGATTCGAGGATCACCTTGCCGCTGCCTTGCAGACCCATGAAGCTGGCCTGGTAGTCGGCCGAAAACGGCTTGATCGCGAGCGCCGGCGCGCTGGCGACGGCGAACGATAGCGTGGCCGCGATCGTGCAGGCGCGCACAAAGGAATGGGCGCGCGGATAGCAACGAAGATTCGACATCAGTTGACTCCCTGGTATTGGGTCAGGCGCAGGTCGATCGCGTCCTGGCCATCGGTTCGCTGCAAGATGCGCACCGGCGTCGGTACGCCGTTGGCGACCCAGAAGATCGTCTCGTCGTTGCCGCCGTTGGTCCGCGAGACGCGCATGGTGCGGTAGTTCAGATCGCCGACCGCGACGTTCTCGGTCTGCATCGAGACCTCGTAGAGGTGTTGGCGCACGCGGCCGCCGTCGACAAAACGGTAGTCCAGGCGTTTGCCCGGCACGGCGTCACGGATGATCGCCAGGTCGATCAGCAGGCCGTCGAGGTCACCGGGCTCGAGCGCGATCGGCTGGCTGCGGGCCTGCTTGATGTCGCCGGTCCAGCGCGCGACGCCAGCCGACCAGTCGTAGACGCCGGTGATCTTCTTGCCGAGCAAGAATCCCTTGCGCACGGTGCTCTGCGACAGCGGCTTGAACTGTCCGTCGTTGCTCTCGAACACGGTGCTTTGCTGGATGTCGAGGCCGAGCACGCCGACCACGCCGCGGTTGGCGCGGATGCCGAGATCGACGCGCCACTGCGCACCGGCGTTGTGCACCAGCTGCAGGGTGGCCGCGCCAGCGGGTTTGCCGGCGTTATAGGCCTCGTAGGTGGCGACGAAGGGTTCGAGCGCGGGCGCTGCGATGGCGGTCGCCGCGGCGTCTGCCGTGATGTCTGCCGGTGCTGCGATGTCTACCGGTGCTGCGGCCGATCCCGGTGCGTCCTGCGCCAGGCCGGTGGCCGGCAGCCATGCCCAGGCGAGCAGCAGTGACAGCAGGCGGCAGTGGGGGATGGGAGTGTTCATGAGGCGGCCATCATGCAAAGCGCCGGTTGGCTGTCAGCTGAAGCGCCGCCGATGGCATGCCGTCGATCTGAACGCCGGCTTCAGTCAGCACGATGCGCCCGGCGGCCAGCCAGCGCAGGGTTTCGACCAGCAGCGGATGCTCACAGGCCAATACCCGCGCGGCGAGCGTGTCGGCGCTGTCGCCGGCCAGCACCGGCACTCGCACCTGCGCAATCACCGGACCGCCGTCGAGATCGGGGGTCACGTAGTGCACGCTCGCGCCGTGCTCGGTCGCGCCGGCGTCGAGCGCCTGTTGGTGCGTGCGCAGGCCCTTGAAGGCCGGCAACAGCGACGGATGGATGTTGACGATGCGGCCGTAGTGCGCGTCGACGCTTACGGCCGAGATCAGCCGCAGATAGCCGGCGCAGACGATCAGGTCGGGGCTCGCGGCGTCGACGCTGGCAAATAGCGCGGCGTCGAACGCCTCGCGATCGATAAAGTCGGCTGGGCGCAGCGCATGCGCGGCAATGCCGGCATCGCGCGCGCGCTGCAGCGCGAAGGCCTCGGGCTTGTCGGAATGCACCGCGACGATCCGCGCGTCGAGGGTGCCGTCGGCGCAGGCGTCGATCAGCGCCTGCAGATTGCTGCCGCGCCCGGACGCCAGCACCGCGACGCGCAGAGCTGCGGCCGATCCGGTGATTGTCGTCATCGTCATCGTCGTCGCTCAGCCGGCGAGCGTTGCGTGCTGCGCGGTGAGCATCAGGAAGCCGATCACGATGCCGAGCACCAGCAACCACGGCAGCAGCGCGAACGCAGTCGCCAGCACGATCTGCGGCCGCGTCAGCCGGCCGCGGAAATCGACCAGAAACGACAGCCAGTACACGCCCAGCACCAGCACCGTGAGCAGCCACAGCGTCAGCGTCCACGCCGTCGACGCCGCGCGCGTCCAGTGCGCGACGGCACCGGCGGCGAGCAGCAGCGTGGCGACGCCGAGCAGCGACTTCGAGCGCGTCGACAGCTCCGAAAACCGAATGCCGATCAGCACGCGCGCGTCAGCCGATCGCGACGCGGTGGTCGCCATGCGCAGCGGTCACCTCGCCGATGCGCCAGTGTGCGAGGCCGAGCAGAGTGAGGTCGGATTCGACCGCCGCCGCCGCGCCGTCGCTGACGATCAGCACGAAGCCGATGCCGCAGTTGAAGGTGCGCCACATCTCGCGGTCGGCGATCGCGCCTTCGCGCTGCAGCCAGTCGAATACCGGCGGCGGCGTCCATGCGCTGGCGTCGATCCGCAGTCCGAGGCCGTCGGGCACCACGCGGATGATGTTTTCGGTCAGTCCGCCGCCGGTGATGTGCGCCATCGCGCCGATGCCGGCGCTGCCGCCGGCATCGGCGTCGTGGCGGCGCAGCAGGTCGAGGATGGGCTTGACGTACAGCGCGGTCGGGGCCATCAGCGCGTCGGCGAGCGACACGCCGCCGAGGTCGAGGCCGAGCGGCGCGCCGGCGCGCGCCAGGACCCGCCGGATCAGCGAGTAGCCATTGGCATGCGGCCCGCTCGACGCGATGCCGATCAGCACGTCGCCCCGGCGCACGCGGCGGCCGTCGAGCAGCTTCGATT
Organism: Luteimonas sp.; assembly: GCA_050737635.1. Classification (GTDB taxonomy): domain Bacteria; phylum Pseudomonadota; class Gammaproteobacteria; order Xanthomonadales; family Xanthomonadaceae; genus Luteimonas. The sequence continues at coordinate 7,932 of JBOHYD010000391.1, forward strand.
TTTCGACCGCGCCGACCGTGAAGCCGGCGAGGTCGTACTCGCCGGGCGCATACATGTCGGGCATCTCCGCGGTTTCGCCGCCGATCAGCGCGCAGCCGGCGAGTTCGCAGCCGCGCGCGATGCCGCCGACCACCGCCACCGTGGTGTCGACGTCGAGCTTGCCGGTCGCGAAGTAGTCGAGGAAAAACAGCGGCTCCGCACCCTGCACCAGCACGTCGTTGACGCACATGCCGACCAGGTCGATGCCGATGCTGTCGTGGCGGCCGAGTTGTTGAGCTAGTTTGAGCTTGGTGCCGACACCATCGGTGCCCGACACCAGCACCGGCTGCCGGTACTTGCCGGACAGGTCGAACAGCGCGCCAAAACCGCCGAGCCCGCCCATCACCTCGGGGCGGAAGCTGCGCGCGACTAGCGGCTTGATGCGCTCGACGACGGCGGCCCCGGCGTCGATGTCGACGCCGGCATCGCGGTAGGTGAGGGGAGGGGTGGCGGTCACGGCGGCTCGCAGCGGTGCTGGGACATTGATTTTAGCAGTGCCGCGCGCGCCGGCACCGGTGATGACCAACGACGCGGACATGGACGCGGCGGCGCGGCTGCGGCACCATTTCACGTCGATTCGCAGCGGGAAGCACAACGTGATGCCGCAGGCACACCGGTTTGCAGGGACCCTGGCATGGCTGCTGGCGGGCGCGCTGTGCGCGTGCGGCGCGGTCCAGGCGCAGCGCGTCGAAGGCGATCGCGCCGCGGCGCAGGGCATCTACGCCGCTGAGGTGCCGGTCAATGGTCAGGGCGAGACCGAGCGCAACGCCGGGTTTTCGCGCGCGCTGGCCTCGGTGCTCGGCAAGCTCACCGGCGACCGCAGCGCGGCCGCGCAGCCCGGCGTCGGCAAGGCGCTGCGTCGTGCGCGGGACTTTATCGACGGCTACGACTACCGGCAGGACGAAAGCACCTCCGCCAGCGGCGCGCCGACCTTCCGCACCACACTGGTGGTGCGCTTCCGCCCCGACGAGGTCGATGCGATCGCGGCGTCGCTGGGTCTAGCGGTGTGGCCGGAGCCGCGACCCAAGCCGGTGCTGTGGCTGGCGATCGACGACGGCTCCGGGCCGCGGCTGGTTGGCCTGGCGCAAAATAATGTGGCGCGCGCGGTCACCCAGCGCGCGATCGAGCGCGGTTACCGATTGGGGCTGCCCGGCGGCAGCGCCGCCGAGCAGGCCGGGGTCGGCGCGATCTGGCGCGGCGACTCCGCGGCCATCGCGCGGCTGTCGGCGCGCTACAGTCCGCCGATGCAGCTGATCGGCAAGCTCTACCGCGACAACGGCGGCTGGACTGGCGACTGGACCTTCGTCGACGGCGGTCGCGTGCTGTCGACGTGGAGCAGCAGCGGCGCCGACGCGCGGCGGGCGATGGCCGACGGCGCCGACGGCGCCGCCGATGCGCTGACCAAGCGCTACGCCAAGCGCAGCGCGGCCGGACCGGCGGGCAACTACCGCGTGGTGTTCACCGGCATCGACGACAGCCAGGACTTCATCCGCCTGTTCGGCGCGCTGCAGGGCATGTCGTCGGTGCGCGCGATTACCCCGGTGCGCGCGACGCCCGATGCGCTTGAGGTCGATCTCGACCTGCTGACCGGCCTCGCCGGTTTCCGGCGCACGCTCGACGACAGCGTGTTGTACGAAGTCGGCGGTGGCGATACCGCGCCGACCGGCCCGGTGATCGCGCCGGTCACCTTCCGACTGCGCTGACGACAATGCCGCGATGAGCCAGGACCCGACCCGCCATCCCGATGCGCTCGACGACATCGCGCTGTTCCTCAAGCGCGTGCAGTGGGGCGGGGTCGCCTCGGTCGCGCTGTGGCTGGTGTGGGTGATGGCGCCGATCCTGACGCCGTTTGTCGTCGCCGCGCTGCTCGGCTGGCTCGGCGATCCGCTGGTCGATCGCCTGCAGCGCTGGGGGCGCTCGCGCAATACGTCGGTCATCATCGTGTTTGTGCTGATGACCCTGTTGCTCGCGTTGCTGCTAGTGATCCTGGTGCCGATGATTCAGCGCCAGATCGTGACCCTAGTCGAATCGCTGCCGACCTACCGCGACTGGTTCATCGGCACCGCGGTGCCGTGGATTGAGCAGCGCACCGGCCTGCAACTGGCCAGTTGGCTTGATCCCGATTACCTGATCGAGCAATTGCGCACGCACTGGGAGCGTGCCGGCGGCATCGTCAGCACCGCGCTGGCCTACATTTCGCGTTCGGGCTTCGCGTTGTTCGCGTCGCTGGCCAATATCGTGCTGATCCCGGTGCTGACGTTTTTCTTCCTGCGCGACTGGGACGTGTTTGTCGAGCGCGTCGCGGCGCTGGTGCCGCGCGCGCAGCTGCCGACGGCGACGCGGCTGGCGCAGGAATCGAGCAACATGCTCGGCGGTTTTTTACGCGGCCAGTTCACGGTGATGCTGATCCTCGGGGCGATGTACGGACTCGGCCTGTGGACGGTCGGCCTCGACCTCGGCCTGCTGATCGGCATCGTCGCCGGCGTGCTGACCTTCGTGCCCTATCTCGGCCCGGCCAGCGGCGTGCTGTTCGGGACGGTCGCTGCGCTGGTGCAATACGGCGACTGGAAACACGTCGCCGGCGTGCTCGCGGTGTTCGGCATCGGCCAGGCGATCGAGAGCTACTGGCTGACGCCCAAGCTGGTCGGCGACCGCATCGGCCTGCACCCGGTGGCAGTGATCTTTGCGGTGCTCGCCGGCGGCCAGCTGTTCGGCTTTCTCGGCATGCTGCTAGCGCTGCCGGTGGCCGCGGTCGCCAACGTGCTGCTGCACTACGCGCACGAGCGCTACACGCAAAGCCGCCTGTATGCCGGAGAAAAGTCCGGTCTGGTGCTCGGCGATGCGCGCCTCGGCGACGCTGGCGTGATCGTGCCGGGCCCCTCGACGCCCAGCGACGCCGGATGACCGATCCGGCCGGCTCGTCGGGTCGCGCGCCGGCCGCGCAGTTGCCGCTGGCGCTGCGCTATCCGTCGGACCAGCGCTTCGAGACGTTCGTGTCGCGCACCGCGACATGGTCCGCGTCGCGCGATCGCGCATTGCGCGATGGCCATCGCGATAGCGACCAAACGCACGCAAGCGCAAGCGCGTCATGTGTTGCAGACGCAGCCGGCGATGCCGACACCAGCGTCGCGCAGGTGCGCGCGCTCGCCGGCAGCCGTGCCCCCGGCGGTGGTGCAACTGCCGGTCTGTACCTCGTCGGTCCGCCCGGCGTCGGCAAGACCCATCTCGCGCTTGCGGCCTGCGCGTGGGTGCACGATGACGGCCGTCGCAGCGCCTATCTGCCGCTGGCATCGGCCGCAGGCCGCGTGCGCGATGCGCTCGATGCGCTGCACGACAACGACCTGATCGCGCTCGACGGTCTCGATGCGGTCGCCGGCAATCGCGACGATGCCATCGCGCTGTTCGACTTCCACAACCGCGTCCACGACGCCGGCCACGCGCTGCTCTACGCCGCGCGATGCCCCCCGGACGAGCTGCCGCTGGCCTTGCCCGACCTGCGCTCGCGGTTGTCGCAGTGCGCACGTATCGCACTGTCGCCGCTCGACGACGCCGGCCGACGCCGCCTGCTGCGCCTGCGCGCCGAACGCCGCGGCTTGGCGATCGACGATGCCGCGATCGACTGGCTGCTCGCACGCGTCGACCGCGACCTCGCCACGCTCACCGCATGGCTCGACCGTCTCGACCAAGCATCGCTCGCCGCGCAACGCCGGGTGACGGTGCCGTTTCTGCGCCAGCTGCTGGGCGGCGATGCGATCTGAGATATCGCACAAGGGCTGGCGGGCGTGTCGAATCGACGGCTGGCGTGTAGGAGCACCGCATGGGCGCGATGGGCGTTACCGGTAATGCCATCGCGCCCATCGGGCGCTCCTACGAGGCAAGCCGCTGACAGACAGTTGCTGCCAGCAACGGCCAAACCGGGATCAACCCGACGACAGTGCCGCGTCGAGTTCGTACAGCCGCTGCGGCGTGCCGACATCGGTCCATAGACCAGCATGCCGTTCGCCGGACACGCGCCCGCGCGCCATCGCTGCGCGCAGCAGCGGCGCGAGCCTGAAGCGCGGTGGCGTGGTTGCCGCGCCGACAGCTGCGGCACCATCGCCATCGCCATCGCCGATGGTCTTGCGCCAGCCGTCGAACAGCGATGCCCGGTACACGCCGATGCCCGAAAACGTCAGCCGCGCAGCGCCGTCGCTGTGCAGCATGCCATCGCCATCCAGCGCAAAATCGCCGCGTAGGTGGTGCGCCGGATTATCGACCAGCAACAGATGCGCGTCGCCATCCAACTGGCGCGGCAGGCGAGCGAAGTCATAGTCGGTCCAGATGTCGCCGTTGACCGCCAGGAACGGCTCATCGCGCGCATCCGCGTCCGCGCCGTCTAGCAGCAGCGGCAGTGCGTGCAGCATGCCGCCGCCGGTTTCCAGCGGCGTGTCGCCTTCATGCGAATACGCGATGCGCAGCCCCCAGCGCGCACCGTCGCCAAGCGCTTCGGAAAACTGCTCGGCCAGCCACGCGATGTTGATCACCACCTCGCGTACGCCGCAGGCGGCGAGTTTTTCGAGATGCCAGGCGATCAGCGGCTTGCCGCCGACGCACAGCAGCGGCTTGGGAGTGGTGTCGGTGCGTGGCCGCATGCGCTCGCCGAGGCCGGCGGCAAGGATCAGCGCCCTCATCGCGTCGCCGTCGTCATGCGATCGCGGTGCGCAGCGTCGGGCGGACGTGGCGATCGAGTAATTCGCCGAGCGGCGCAAGTTCGCTATAGCGCGGCACCACGTCATCGAGATAGGCGATAAAGCGCGGCGCGTCAGCGAGATAGTCCGGCTTGCCGTCGCGGTGATGCAGGCGCGCGAAGATGCCCAGCACCTTGAGGTGGCGCTGCACGCCGAGCCAGTCGGCATCGCGCAGGAACTCCGCGAGCGCCGGCACCGGCAGTCCGGTCTCGAGCGCATGTGCGTGATAGCGCGCCAGCCACGCGTCCACGCGCGCCAGCGGCCAACTGACGAACGCGTCCTTGAACAGACTGACCGGGTCGTACGCGATCGGACCGGCCACGGCATCCTGAAAATCGAGCACCGCCGGGCCAGCGCTTGCCGGCATCAGATTGCGCGGCATGAAATCGCGATGCGTCAGCACGCGCGGTTGCGCCAGCGCGTTGTCGGCCAGCCGGCGTTGCACCCGTGCCAGGCGTTCGGCATCGGCGGAGTCGAGCCGCACGCCGAGGTGGCGGCTCAGAAACCAGGTTTCAAACAACCCGGCATCGCGGCGCAGCAGGGCGTCGTCGAACACGCCAATCTCGGCCGGCGGCGTGATCGCCTGCATGCGGAGCAACTGTGCGATCGCGGCATCGAAATGCATATCGGCGTTGCCGGCATCGATCAGCTGCGCCAGCGTCGCTCCGCCGAGATCCTCCAGTAGCAGGAATCCGCGCTGGATGTCCTGTGCAAGCACGCGCGGCACCCTCACGCCGCCACGTTCGAGCAGGTCGCGGATGCGCAGCCACGGTCGCACGTCCTCCTGATCGGGCGGCGAATCCATCACGATGCGGCTGCCGTCGCCGGTTTGCGCGCGCCAGTAGCTGCGGAAACCGGCGTCCATCGACGCGCGCTCCAGGGTCTGCGCATCGTTGCCGATCACCGCGCGCGCCCACGCGATGCGTTGTCGATCGCGTGGTCCGGTGCTGTGGTCGCGACTGTTTTTATTAACGCTCATGCACGCTCCATGCGGCGGGGGCCGCACCGCGCAAGAGTAAACTTGATATCCCCAACGAGCGAGCGCGCCGCATGACTATCCTGCAACCCGTGCTGCTGTCAGGGGGTTCCGGCACCCGCCTGTGGCCGTTGTCGCGCGAGGCCTACCCCAAGCAGTTTCTCGCCCTCGACGGCGACAACACGATGGTGCAGGAGACCTGGCTGCGTGTCGCGGCACTCACCGATGCGCGTCCGATTGTCGTTGCCAACGAGGCGCACCGCTTTTTGGCCGCCGAGCAGCTGCGCCTGGTCGGCGTCGACGGTGCAGCGATCATGCTCGAACCCGCCGGCCGCAACACCGCACCCGCGATCGCCGCCGCTGCGCTGCAGTCGATGGCCAACGGCGAGGATCCGCTGCTGCTGGTGCTGCCGTCGGACCATGTCGTGCGCGACCCCGAGGCATTCCGCGCCGCGGTGCGCCGCGCGATGCCGGCCGCTGAATCCGGCGCGCTGGTCACCTTCGGTATCGTGCCGATATCGGCGGAAACCGAATTCGGTTACATACAGGCAGAGACGAGCCAGGCCGAGGCAAGCGCTGCCGGCGACGGCGTGCGCCGCGTGCTGCGCTTTGTCGAAAAACCCGACGCCGCCACCGCGCAGGGCTACCTCGATGCCGGCGGCTACTACTGGAACAGCGGCATGTTCCTGTTCCGTGCGTCGGTGGTTCTGCAAGAGCTGCAGCGCTTTCGTCCCGACATCGTCTCCGCCGTGCGCCAGTCGTTTGACGCCGCCAGGCGCGACGGCGATTTCGTGCGCCTGGACGAGACCGCGTTCAGCGCCAGCCCGTCGGACTCGATCGACTACGCGGTAATGGAAAACACCGGCCACGCGATGGTGTTGCCGGTCGACATCGGCTGGAACGACGTCGGCTCGTGGTCGGCGCTGTGGGACGTCAGCGCGCAGGACAGCGACGGCAACGCCCACCACGGCGACGTGATCTCGGTCGACTCGCGCAACAACTATGCCTATGCGCGGCGGCTGGTGGCGATGGTCGGCGTCGACGATCTGGTCGTGGTCGAAACCAATGACGCGATCCTCGTCGCACGCAAGGATCGCGTGCAGCAGGTCAAGGACGTGGTCGCGCAGCTCAAGGCTGACGACCGCAGCCACGCCGTGCGGCACCGCGAAGTGCACCGCCCCTGGGGCAGCTACGACTCGATCGACGCCGGCGACGGTTTTCAGGTCAAGCGCATCAAGGTCAAGCCCGGCGCGCGCTTGTCGTTGCAGTCGCACAAGCACCGCGCCGAACACTGGATCGTCGTCCGCGGCACCGCGCGCGTGACCCGCGGCAATGAGGTCTTCGAACTGCACGCCAACCAATCCACCTATATCCCGCTCGGTGCCAAGCACCGCCTCGAGAACCCCGCGCAGGACATGCTCGAACTGATCGAGGTGCAGTCGGGCGGTTATCTGGGCGAGGACGATATTACCCGCTACGAAGATGTGTACGGGCGATCGTGAGTTGCGTCAGGGCAATCGGGTGAACAGCGCCTTCATGAAGTGACGAGGCTGGCGAGGAAGTCATCGTTCCATGCCGCCACCTTGCGCCGCGCACGCAGCGAGTGCTTGGTGGA
>JBOHYD010000392.1:0-2632 GCA_050737635.1 Luteimonas sp.
GCGCCGCCCAGCGCGCGTCGTCGGACACGCCGGCCGCGTCGTCGGGCGCATGCGCGCGGCGCTGCTGCGAGATCGACGCATCCACGGACACCGCCCGCGTGAAGGGAAGAATGGTCGCCATCATCGGTCAGAGTTCCGTGGCTGCCAAATCCATCATCGGCTCAGCCGCGAACCCGGCGTGCGATCAGCCGGTCGATCGACAGCGCCCCCGGCCCTTTCGCCATCAGATACAGCATCAGCGCCGCCCATAGCGCGTGGGTGGGGTACGCGTTCGGATACACGAAAATCTGGATCACCAGCGTCATCACCAGCAACGCGGTCGCCGACAACCGTGTCGCCAGGCCGACCAGCAGCAGCAGCGGGAACACATGTTCGGCGGTCGCAGCGAGCACCGCGGCAAGCTCCGGGGGCAGCAGCGGCAGCGCGTACTCGCTGCGGAACAGTTCGATCGCGCCGTCGCTGACGCGCGGCCAGCCGAAGGTCGCGGTCAGTCCGATCGGATCGAGCGCCAAGCCCTCGATCTTGGTCTGCCCGGACAGCCAGAACGTGACCGCGATCGACAGCCGCGCGAGCAACTGGATCAGCGCGTCGGGAATCCGCGAATACGCCGCCGTCAGCCCCTCAAGCGTACGCACGATCGGGTTTAATGCGCCGCGTGCATGCGGCGTGGCGGTAGGCGAGGACGCGGTGGACGGCGGCAAATCGGCAATGCGCATGTCAGTGCTCCTGGCGGACATCGATGGCGGTCACGAGGCCGTGCTGCAGCAGCAGCGCCAACAGCGCATCGGGGCGTGTGTCGGATTGGCTGGCGACGCGCGACAACGCAGCGCCGAGCGACGCACCGTCGCGCAGCGCATCGAGCCACGCGATGCCGCCGGGGGGCAGTGCGATCATCTGCACATCCCATTGCGGACGAACGACCAGCACGTCCTCGCCGGCCTCGACGTCGAGCGCGGCGAGCGTGGTGCCGATGACCGCGGCGTCCGCGTCGACCGTGGCAGCGGCGTCACTGTGCTGATGCGCGAGCCACAGCGCATGCACCGCGAACCGCGACGCCAGCCAGCGGCAGGCCGGATGCAAGGTGACGCGCACCGCCGCGAGACGTTCGGGCGCGGCGAGCAACGCCTGCCAGGCATCGGTCGGCAGCGGATCGGCATCGGCGGCGTGATACGCCTGCACGCGCAGGCGTTCGAGCCGCGCCATATCGGCGAGATACCGCACGCTCGCCGCCGGCGCGAAGCTTGCGATGAAGTCGGCGAAACCGTCGCCATAGTCGTTGAGGATCGGCGAGCGCGGCGGATCGACGCGCAGGCGTTCGCGCGCCATCGCGGCAAAGAACTCCGCACCGACCAGCGCACGCACGACCGGGAAACTCTCGGCCAACGCATCGATCAGGCTCACGGTGAGGTTGTTGCGATACACGGCAAAGCGGCGGCGCGCATCATTGCCGGATGCCGCGCGCAGGCCAGCAGGCGCGTCAGCCAGCGGCTCCAGCAGCGCCGAGGCGAAGCTGCGCTGCGACACGGCCATGGCGTTCATGCCACCATCTCCTGCGGCAGCGCGCCCGCGGCGCCGAGCAGCGCGTCGGCGTGGCGCACCTCCTCGCGCAGCCGCGCATAGGTCGGCACGTCGTTGTCCCATTCGATCAGCGTCGCGACCGCGCCGGTGCGCGCGAGCACGTCGGCATACAGCTGCCACACCGCATCGGCGACCGGCGCGCCGTGGCTGTCGATCAGCAGGGTCGCGTCGCCGGCGGTATCGACCGCATGACCGGCGAGATGGATTTCGCCGACCGCATACAGCGGCAACGCGGCGAGATAGTCGCAGGCGTTGCGCGCATGGTTGTGGCAGGTCACAAAGACGTTGTTGACGTCGAGCAGCAGCCCGCAGCCGGTGCGCGCAATCACCTGCGCGATGAACGTCGGCTCGTCGATGCTGCTGGCGCTGAATTCGACATAGGTGCTCGGGTTTTCGAGCAGCATGCGCACGCGCAGGCGCGACTGCACCCGGTCGATGTGCGCGCAGACGCGGTCCAACGTGCGCGCGTCGTAGGTCAGCGGCAGCAGGTCGTTGTAGAAGCGGCCGCCGTGGGTCGACCACGCGAGGTGTTCGGAAAACGCCGCTGGCCGGTAGCGCGCGATCAACCGCGCGAGGCGATCGAGATGGCGCGGATCGGGCGGCGATTCGCCGCCGATCGACAGGCCGACGCCGTGCAGCGACAGCGGTCGCGACTCGCGCAGGCGGGTCAGCCACGCGTGCGGCGGGCCGCCGTCGCCCATGTAGTTTTCGGCATGGATCTCGAAAAACGCCGGCGCGTCCGCGTCGGTGAGCCAATCATCGAGATGCCGTGGCTTGAATCCGGCACCGGCCTGCAAGGGCAGCAGACCGGCGCCGGCCGGAACCATCGCGTCCGGCGAACTGGGGAGGTGCGTGGTCATCGGCACGGTTCGCGGGACGTGATGGTCTGGACGGGAGCGCTGGACGGACCGGAGGCGTGATCGCGTGACGCGATCAGCCGGCCATGCCCGGCTTGGCGGCGGTGAACGTGGCGAGCTGGCCGAAACCGGTCGGCGAGGTCTTCGACTCGATCTTGGTGCAGGTGCCGGTCGGGACGTTTTTCCAAGCATTGGCT
>JBOHYD010000393.1:0-1701 GCA_050737635.1 Luteimonas sp.
ATCCTGACCCGCACGCAGAGCCCGCTGACCCAAAAGCAGGCGGACTTTCTCGCGCAAGTCAGCAACCAGGGCGGCGGCGAGGACGACAAGACCCGCCGTCCGCGCGACACCCAGGGCGGTACTGTGCCGCAGGTCGAGACCGGGGTCGCGCCGCGCGCGCTGCGCGCGCAGTTGCCGTCGCCACAGCCGCCACCGCAGGCGCGCGTGGTCGGCAGCACCCGCGCGCAACAGCCGCTACCGGCCGCCGACGCGCGCCCGCAGGCCGATCCAACGCCGCGGCCGCAGGGCCAGGAAAAGATCGACCGCGACCTGGCGATGGCGCGGCTCGCCGCCGAGATCCATCTGCGCTCCGAGCGCTATGCCCAACGGCCGAAGCGCAAGTTCGTGTCGGCCAGCACGCAGGAGTATGCGTGGGCCGGTTATCTGCGCGCCTGGGTCGACCGCGTCGAGCGCGTCGGCAACCTCAACTACCCTGACGAGGCGCGCCGCCGCAACCTCGCCGGCACCCTGGTCATCAGCGTCGCGATCCGCCGCGACGGCAGCATCGAGCGCGCCGACGTGATCCAGTCCAGCGGCACCGGCTTGCTCGACGCCGCCGCGCTGCGCATCGCCCGCCTCGCCGAGCCCTACCCGCCACTACCGAAGACCGACGACAACGTCGACGTACTGCACGTCACCCGCACCTGGAACTTCCTGCCAGGCGGCGAGCTGATCGACGATTGAGCGCATCGGCGTAGGAGCGTCCCGTGGGCGCGATGTTCTTTACGCTGACGGTAACCCGAAAGCATCGCGCCCATGCGGCGCTCCTACGGCGCACTCCAGATCGGGCCGCGCGCAGTCTCCCGCCTCCCGTCTCCCCTCTACCGAGCAGCGCGCGCGGCCTGCTGCTCGATCAGGGTCAGCGCGACGTGGTTGCGCAGGTAGGCCGGTTCGAGGCGGTCAGCCGGTAGCGCCTCGCCGCGTGCGAATGCACCCGCGCCGAGTCGCGCGACGTCGGCGGCGTGCGGCAACGCGGTCGCATCGACGATCCGCAAACGCCCGCGATGCTGCCGCTGTAAGGCGGCATCGGCAGCGGCGAAACCGCTGCCGATGCCGATCCAGCCGTGGCCGTCGTGGCCGTCGTGGTCGTCCGGCAGCGCAACGGCATCGGGCGCGCCGACGGTTTCCGCCGACAGCGCGCGGATGCCGTCGCCGTCACGCAGGAACGCCGCCGAATACACCTCGCCCATGCGCGCGTCGATCGCGGCGAGGATGCGCGAGGCCACGGCACCCTCACCCCAGCCCCCTCCCGCCGACGGCAGAGGGCGCGGATCGTCGGACAGCGGTGACGCTGCATTGGCGGACACGGCGTCGGCGCGCATCGCCAGCGCGGCCAATGTGGACACCGGCAGCACCGGACGGTCGAGCGCCAACGCGATGCCCTGCGCGAGCGCGATCGCCAGGCGCACCCCGGTAAACGCCCCCGGTCCACGGCCGACCGCGATCGCGTCGAGCTGGGCCTTGGCGATGCCGGCGTCGGCGAGCAACTGTTCCGCCCACGGCAGCGCCAGTTCGGCGTGCCGGCGCGGCGCAATCTCGAAACGCTCGCGCACGTCGCCGTCGATCCACACGGCGACGGAGCAGGCTTCGGTAGCGGTTTCGAAGGCGAGGAGTTTCAAGAGCGAAGGGCGAAGTGAGGGGTGAGGGGTGAGGGGTGAGGGG
>JBOHYD010000394.1:0-1747 GCA_050737635.1 Luteimonas sp.
CACAGAACACGTCGTACAAGTCGACCTTGCGCGGACTGGTCTTCTTGCGCGCGCCTTCCAGCAACGGACGAATCTGGTCGAATTGGGTGCGGCTGATGTCGCTTGGATATCGGGGTCTCATGCCGCATTGTCAGGGCACAAAGAGACTTTGAACAGGCTCTAAGGCATCTTCTCGGTCAGTATCTTGCTCGGCGCATCGCCGTATTTGCGCATGATGAACCACTGTTGCAGCAGGCCGAGGCCGCCGTTGGCGACCTGGTACAGCACCAGACCGGCCGGCAAAAACGCCAGGATCACGCCGAAGATCAGCGGCATCGTCTGCATCATCTTCTGCTGCATCGGATCCATGCCGATCGCCGGCTGCAGCTTCTGCGTCGCCCACATGATCGCGATGTTGAGGATCGGCAGGATGAAGTACGGATCGCGCGCGGTCAGGTCCTGGATCCACAGCGTCCACGGCGCCTGGCGCAGTTCGACGGACTCCATCAGCACCCAGTACAGGGCCATGAAGATGATCATCTGCGGCAGCACCGGCAGGCAGCCGCCGACCGGGTTGATCTTCTCCTTCTTGTACAGTTCCATCATCGCGACCTGAAACTTCTGCTTGTCGTCGCCGTAGCGCTCCTTGAGCTGGGCGATGCGCGGCTGGAAGCGGCGCATTTTGGCGGCCGACTTGTACTGCGCCGCCGACAGCGGGAACAGCAGCAGCTTCAGCAGCAGCACCATCGCGATGATCGACCAACCCCAGTTGCCGAGCACGCCGTGCAGCTCGCCAATCACCCAGAACAAGCCCTGGCCGAGCACAGCAAAAATGGTGAAGCGGCTGTAGTCGACCGCACGTTCGAGTCCGGGCACGCCCTGCGCCTGGATCTGGTCGACGAGCTTCGGACCGACCCACAGCCGCGCGGCGGTCGCGCCCTGCTGGCCGGGGGCCAGGGTGAACGCCGGGCCGGTCGCACTGATCGCATCGACGGCACCTGTGCTGCTCAGCGAGAAGCGCGCGTCCTGGTCGGTCTGCGGAATCCATGCGGTGAAGAAGTGGTGCTGCAACAGCGCGATCCAGCCGCCGCTGACGGTCTTGTCGAGCGGACCGTCGTCGATGAAGTCCGCGTACCTGCGGCCCTCATAGCCGCCAGCAGCACTGAACCACTTGGCGCCGGCAAAGCTGTAGGCTTCGGGGTTGGTCAGGCCATTCTCGGCCTCTGGCGGCGTCCGCGACAGCTGGCGATACACATAGCCCTGCCACGGCGCGGCGCCGGCGTTGACGACGGCATCGCGTACCTCGATCGCATAGCTGCCGCGGTGCAACGTGTAGGTGCGGTGGATGGTCACGCCGCGGCCATCGGTCCATACAAACGGGATGTCGATCCGCGACTGGCTGGCGGCGAGCGCGAGCTCGCGCTGTGCCTGCATCGGTACGAAACCGGCACCGGTGCCAGGCGCGGCCGCACCGTTCTGGCCGACCCAGTTGCTTTGCGCGACGTAGTACTGCGCGGGGTCGGCATTGAGCAGCTTGACCGGGCGGCTGCCGGCGACCTTGATCGCCGGGTATTTCAATAGCTCGGCGTCGAACACGCTGCCGCCATCGAGGGTCAGCCGCAGCACGTCGGTGCCGACGACCACGCGGGCGCTGGCCGCGGGCGCCAATGGCGTCGCCTGCATGCCCGGCACGTTGGCGTTCGCGCTCGGCACGCTGCCGGCGGGTGCGGGCGGTGCCGGCGGCGCGCCGGGCGCGGTCGTGGTGCTC
>JBOHYD010000395.1:0-7003 GCA_050737635.1 Luteimonas sp.
CCGCTGCTCGACGCTGCGCGCGGCGGACGGCTGGCGGCGTTCGAGGCCTTGGCCGCCGCGCGTGCCGAGCTGACTGCCGTGGATGCCGACGGCCGCGACGCGCTGCTGCTTGCGTGTCTGGCCGAGACCGTGTCGTCGCCGCTGGTGCGCCGCCTGCTCGAGCTCGGTGCCGATCGCACGCGCACCGACAACCGCGGCCGACGCGCGATCGACCACGCCGCCGCCGCCGGACGCTGGACCCTGGTCGCCGCGCTCGATCCCGCCTATCCGCTGCCGACCAGCGTGCTGCCCGAAGCCGGCGATCCGCCGCCGCCGGACCGCGCACCGATGGCGCTGCTGCGCGATGCGCTGCGCGACGCGCGCTTCGCCAACCCCGCCTCCGAGATGCACCAACGCCTGCTGAGGCTGCTGTCGCCGGCCGAACTCGGCGGCCTGCTGATCGATGACGATGCGCCGCTGTCGGTCGCGCGCCTCGACTGGCTGCTCGCGCACGGCGCCGACGCGGAGGTTGTCAATGCCGATGGCGATACCGCCGCGTTGGTCTTGCTCGCGCAGGGGCCAGCCGCGCTGCCGGCCTTGCAGGCGCTGCTGCGGCACGGCGTGTCGCCGGCCGGCAGCGGCGGGCTCGCGCGCTTTCTCGGTGCCTGCGCGGCCGGCGATCAGGCCGGCCGCGCGCTTGAGCAGTTTGCGATCGAACTGCTTGAGCGTGGCGCGGATCCATTCGCGCCGTCGCCCGCCGGCGATCCGCCGTTGGCGCTGACCGTGCGGTTGGGCTGGATGCGCCTGCTCGAACGGCTGATCGGCCGCGGCGTCGCACTCGATGCCCGCGACAGCCACGGCATGACCGCACTGCATCTGGCCGCGGCGCTGTCGCGCGAGGCCGCGCTCAAGCTGCTGGTGCTGCACGGCGCGTCGCCGGACGAACGCGCCGCCGATGGCCAGACCGCGCTCGGCGTGGCGCTGTCGGCCGGTCGTCGCGATCTCGCCGACTGGCTCGACTGGCGCGGCTGGCCGCTGCCGCGACGCGCGCTGTGCGCATCCGACCTGCCGGCGGCGGCGATCGTCGGCGACGTTGACGCGGTGCGCCGGCTGATCGATCTCGGCTTCGCGGTCGACGCCGTCGATGCCCAGGGCTGCACCGCGCTGCTGCGCGCCGCCGGCGGCGGCCATCGCGAAACCCTCGACCTGCTGCTCGCGCGCGGTGCCGACCCGCAGGCCGCCGCGCACACCGGCGCAACGCCGCTATCGGCGGCGATCAGCGCCCGCCAAGGAGTCAGCGTCGACCAGCTACTCGCCGCCGGTGCCCCGCTCGAACAGCGCCTGCCCGGCGACGTCACCGTGCTGATGCTCGCCGCCGCGCTCGGCCTGCCCGACCTCACCGCGCGGCTGTTGACCTATGGTGCCGACGTCCACGCCAGCGATGCGCAGGGGCTCACGCCGTTGCACTGTGCCGCGTTGTACGGCTTCACCGCGCGCGATCGCGCGCGATTGCTGGTTTTGTTCGACACCTTGCTGCTGGCCGGCGCCAACGCCGACGCCGCGGCCGCCGGCGGGGTGACGCCGTTGCTGCTGCTGCTCGGTGCGCGCGCCGAGCCCGGCACCGCCTGCGACGACGAGGTGGTGATGGCCGCGCTCGACGGCCTGCTCGACGAAGAGGTCGCACTCCACGCGCAGGACCCGCGCGGTTTCGGTCCGCTGCACCTGACCGCGCTGCACGGCCAGCTGCGCATGACCCAGCGCCTGCTGCGCGCCGGCTGCGATCCCGACTTGCGCGACGCGCTCAACCGCAGCCCGCGCGAGATCGCGGTGATGCGCGGCTTCGTCGACGTCGCCGCGGCGTTTGCGCCGATGCAGGCAGGCGTGTCGATGGCGAGGTTTTTGCGGGATCAGGGCTGAGGCGAGCGATCATCTTCGTCAAACAAGCGGCAGACCGCGTCGCTGCAGTTATTTTCGAGGTGCCACGCCAGCTCGACGCGCATCACAACCGACTGCCCGCGTCGAGGGCTTTATCGAGCCACTGGCGCCGATCGCGACAGCAGCGCGGTGGTCACGCTGAAGCGCTGGCGACGCGGTCGATCGCATCGCCCGATGCAGTGCCGCAGGCGGTTGCCGGGGGCCGCGTCTGGTGCGGACTCACCCACGCCCCGCCCTGCTCGGCGCTGGCGAGGACGGCATCGACGAAGCGCATGCCCTCGACACCGTCATCGACGCTGGGGAAATCGAGATCGGCCGGCGGCGACTGACCTTCGACCTCGGCCGTAATCGCGCGAAACGCTTCGCGATAGACATTGGCAAAGGCCTCGATATAGCCCTCCGGATGACCGTCTGGAACGCGCGCAGGGCCCACAGCAGCGCGACCCGCGTAGCGGCCGCCACGACGCCAGATCTGGTCCGGCGTGTCGGCATGTTTCACGATCAGTTCGTCCGGGCGCTGCTGACGCCATTCGAGCGCGCCGCCATCGCCGTAGACGCGCAGGCTCAGGTTGTTCGCCTCGCCGAGGCTGATTTGCGAGCAATGCAGCACGCCCTTGGCGCCGCCGCGAAAACGCAACAAGACGTTCGCGTCGTCGTCGAGCCGTCGGCCTTCGACAAACCGCGACAGATCCGCGCACAGGGAATCGATAGTCAAGCCAGTGACATAGCGAGCGAGGTGCTCGGCGTGCGTGCCGATATCGCCGATGCAGCCGGCTGCGCCACTGCGCTCCGGGTCGGTCCGCCACATGGCTTGTTTGTGACCGCTTGCTTCGATGCGCGTCGCGAGCCAGCCTTGCGAGTACTCGACCACAACCTTGCGGATGGTGCCGAGCCGGCCGTCGCGCACTAGGCTCCGGGCCTGCTTGACCATGGCATTGCCGGTGTAGTTGTGGGTCAGGACAAAGACCTTGCCGGTCTGCGCGACAACCTCCCGCAGCGCCCGTGCCTGGGCCAGGTCGAAGGCCATGGGTTTGTCGCAGACGACATTGAAGCCGTTTTCGAGTAACAGCTTCGCTGGAGCGAAGTGTTCGTGGTTTGGGGTGACGATGACCACGAAATCGAGCCGTCGCTCGCGTGGCATGCGCGCTTCTGCCGCCACCATGCCGACGTAGTCGTCGTACACCCGCGCCGGATCGAGAAACAGCTCTTTGCCGGAGGCCTGGGAACGGCCGGCGTCGGATGAAAACGCGCCGCCGACGAGCTCCGCCTGGCCGTCCATCTGCGCAGCCGTGCGATGCACCGCGCCGATGAAAGCGCCGATGCCACCGCCGATCATGCCGAAGCGAAGTTTGCGTGAGATCACCGCGTGTGCTCCGCGCGACTGAATGCCGCGTCGAAAACGACCGTGCTCGGCGCGAAGTCGAGCTTGCGCACGAACGCCGCCGCTTCGCTCGCGCCATGCACCCGATCCATGCGGGCGTCTTCCCATTCGACCGAAAGCGGGCCGCGATAACCGGCATCGTTCAGAGCGACAATGATGTCCTCGAAGCGGATATCGCCGCGACCGAGCGAGCGAAAATCCCACTGCCGCCGCGGATCGCCGAAATCCGTGTGCCCGCCGAACACACCGATACTGCCGTCCCCCCGCCCCCACCACGCATCCTTCATGTGCACGTGGAAGATCCGTTCGGGGAACAGGCGGATAAACCTCACATAGTCCACGCCCTGATAGGCGAGGTGCGAGGCGTCGTAGTTGAATCCGAAGCGCCGATGCCCGCCTACCGCATCCAGCGCGCGCTGTGCGGTCGCGGAATCGAAGGCGATCTCGGTCGGATGGACCTCGAGTGCGAAGTTCACGTCCGCTTGCTCGAATGCATCGAGGATCGGGAGCCAACGCGCGGCAAAATCCTCGTAGCCCTTCTGCAGATACGCCTGCGAGGTTGGCGGAAATGCGTACAGCGCATGCCAAATGGAAGAGCCGGTGAAGCCGTTGACCACCGCCGGCCAATCGCACTGTGCCGCGCCGGCAGGTCGCGCATCGAAGAAAGCGCGCGCCGCGCGCGCGGTGTCCATCATTCTCACGGCCGCTCGGCGGCGCACGCCTTCGGGTTCGCCGTTGCCCCAAACCTCGGGCGGCAGAATGGCGCGGTGTCGTTCGTCGATCCGGTCGCACACCGCCTGGCCCACCAGATGGTTGGAAACCGCGAAGCACGACAGACCATGGGCTTGCAGCAACGTCCACAGCTCGCTCAGATAGCGCGGCGACGACAGCGCCCGTGCGACGTCGAAGTGATCGCCCCAACAGGCCAGTTCAAGCCCGTCGTAGCCCATCGTCCTGGCCAGCGGCGCGAGTTGTGCGAGTGGCAGATCGGCCCACTGGCCGCTGAAAAGCGTGACGGGGCGGGGTTTGATCATCGGTTTTCCAGCGATGCGCGGCGGCGGCCAGGCATCAAATGCGTGAAGGCGCGGTTGGCTGGCGACGCCGGCCGAGCAGCAGTGCGAGGAAAATCACCGCCAGCAGCACGGGCAATACAGCCACCTTGCCGAGCACTTCGAGTCCGGCGGCTGCCTGGATGACGCTCCATTGCACGCTCAAATCGCTTCCTGCGACGGCCGCAGCGAGACTCTCCGCCGTGGTGCCGGCGGGCAGCCGCTCGGCGATGCCTGCGTCGTAAAAACGACCGATCGCCGGCAACATGAAACTCACACTGAGCGTGCCGGCGCCGCCCATGATCGCCAAGCCGAGGGCGCCGGTTTTCGGCAGTTTTTCATTCACAAAACCGAGCATCGTCGGCCAGAAGTAGCACACGCCGAATGCGAAAATGGTTGCCGCGACAAACAGCATCGCACCTTCGCTGCGACTCATCGCATACAACCCGAGCGCGCTCAGCACCGCGCTCCCCAGCAGCATGCCCAGCGCCGACAGTCGATGCACGAACACCCCGGCGAATTGCCGTCCGATTGCCATCAGGCCGGTGATCCAGACCAGCACGAGAAGGCCGGAAACGCCGGCATGGCTGAGGATATTGGGAATCCATTGCCCTGGCCCGAGCTCGGTGGCCGCGGTCAGCAGCATGCACACCACCATCAACAAGAATAACGGCTGCAGGCAGGCGGCAAACATTGCGCCGGTGGAGACGCCGAGCTGCACGCGTTCGGTCCGCGGCAGCACCTGTTTGAAGAACAGCAACCCGTAACCGAAAAGCGGGACGAGCAGCACCGCGAACTGCGTCCTCCAACCGATCTCGGCAAACCCCAGCGCGAACGCAAGCAGTCCGCCGATGACGATTCCACCGGGAAACCAGACGTGGAAGTGATTGAGCCGGGTGGTCTTGTCGTGCGGATAGAGTGTGGCGATGAGCGGATTGCATACCGCCTCCACCGAACCGTTGGCGATCCCGAACAGCAGCGTGCCTGCATACAGGCTCCAATAATCCCATGCGAAGACCGTGAGCAGCACACCGCCCAGGTGGCCGAAAAAGGCCACCGCGGCGATGCGCTGCAGCCCGAGGATGTCGCACAGCGGACCGCCCAGCAGCATCGCCAGGGTGAAGCCCCAGAAGGCCGTGCCATTGATCCAGCCCACCTGCTCGCGGCTGAGGTCAAACTCCTCCACCCAGGCTCCGGCGGCCGCGCCCCGCAATGCGAAGCTCATCGCAGTGACGACCAGCGCAACACAGCTTGCAGTGAACAATCGACGCCGGTTCATGCGTGAGTCTCCGATTCGGTCGTGGACGTGGATGTTAGGGAATCTCTGAACAACGCGACACCGTCATCCATGGACGACCAGCCTGCGGCTGCCGTGCAGCGCGGCCCGCTTGCGCTGGTAATGACCAATCGAGAACTGTTCAAGCGTTACGTTAGCCGTCAGTGAACGCTGCCGGGGCGATTTCGCGCACCCAGATATTGCGGAAAGCGACCGGCTGGCCGTGGTCTTGAAGTTGCAAGGGCAGCTTCGCGGCATGCGCGGTATAGCCGGGTTGGCCGCGGAAGACCGTTGCCCCTCGAAGCGGTGTGTCGTGCTGTACCAGCACGCCGTTGTGCAGCACCGTCATCCGTGCCGCGCTGATCAGTGCGCCATCAGGCGAAAACGTCGGCGCGATGAACATCGCATCGAGGCTTTGCCATTCGCCCGGCGGCCGGCTGGCATTCACCAGCGGCGCGTACTGCTTGTAGATGGAAGCCGCCTGGCCATTGACGTAGGTCTGGCTCCGGTACGAATCGAGCACCTGCAGCTCGTACAAGCCCATGAAGAAAACCCCGCTGTTGCCGCGTGCCTGCCCCACGCCTTCGGTTTTGGCCGGCGAGCGCCACTCCAGATGCAGTTGGATGCTGCCGAATGCCTGTTTCGTGCGCACATCACCGGCATCCGGAACCACCAGCATTGCGCCGTTCTCGGTCTTCCAGCCGGGCGAGTCCGGTGGCAACGCCGTCCAGGCGTCGAGATCGCCGCCATCGAACAGCACGATGGCATCCGAGGGAACCCCGTCCGCTGCGACGCTCACCACCGGCGGCAGCGGCTGCCATTGTTCGGTCAGCTCCGCTGGCGGTGTTTTGTTAGCCGCCGCAGCAACGGTCACGAGAACGACCAGCAGCGCCAGTACCAGGCCCGAGATGCCAGTTGCGGTTGCACGCTGAAGCCAGCGCTGGCGCGAGTTTGTCCAACGGCCAATGGTATCGTCCATTCACCCAGGTTCCCGATGAAGAGGTTTGCGCAATCGATGCATGATGCAGCTTCGGCACGAGTTAAGCCAAGCACACCTCGACAGGATCGGGCGAGTGGGCTACATCTCCAGACATCGCCTCGATCGTCACGTGCTGATTGCGCTACGGTTGACAGCGCGAACCCGGCCGCACATCGCAAGCACGCGCGCAGCCACGCAGCGCGCGGCCGGTGGCTACCCACGGCGCTTGGGATGCTATCCGGCTTACCCTCTCGGCTGCAGCGATCGGCGTGAAAACCCCCAGGGCAATCGGGTGAACAGCGCCTTCATGAAGTGACGAGGCTGGCGAGGAAGTCATCGTTCCATGCCGCCACCTTGCGCCGCGCACGCAGCGAGTGCTTGGTGGAGGCGCGCCGGAGCAGATT
>JBOHYD010000396.1:0-13898 GCA_050737635.1 Luteimonas sp.
AAGAACTGGAAATCGATCCATCACTGGAAGCCTGCGTTGCAGAGCTTCCAGACGATGTTCGGCGAAGAGCGCGTGCCGTTGGCGGCGCTGTGAAAACATCAGTTACACAGTTCGTTTGACAGACCCGCCTATCCAAAGGCTGAGCATCCCTTCACGCAGCCGTCGCGTCAAGTGCAAGCCCGCATGGACAGCCGTTATCATCCGCGATTGGCCACTGCTGCATGACGTATTCAGGATGAACCCGACCAATGCCACCCCGCCCGGCGCGTCAGCTACCGCGGCGTCTTCGCCGCGCGAGCCGCACGGCACCGGCGCTGCCGGCCTTGACGCCGCCATGTCGGCGGCGGCCCATCCGCTCCGGCCAGCAGCCGTGACCGGGCCACGGCAAGCGCAGCAGACGCCTGCGCCGCCGCTGCCAGGTATCGCCGCTCAGCCCGACGTGCTGGTGATCGGCGGCGGCCCCGCCGGTAGCACCGCGGCGACCCTGCTCGCGCGCCGCGGCTGGCGGGTGACGATGCTCGAAAAATCCCGGCACCCGCGCTTCCACATCGGCGAATCGCTGCTGCCGATGAACATGCCGATCCTGCAGCGCCTCGGCGCGTTCGACAAAGTCGCCGCGATCGGCGTGCACAAGCCCGGCGCGGATTTCCCGGCCGACGACGGCAGCGTCAACACCTTCGCGTTCGCGCGTGCGTTCGAGGCCAAGTTTGCGCATGCCTTTCAGATCAAGCGGCAGGATTTCGACAAGTTGCTGTTCGACCACGCCCGCGAGCACGGCGTCGACGCGCGCGAGGCGACCACGGTCGAGCGGGTCGCGTTTGACGCCGCCGGCAAGCCGGTGGTGCACGCCCGCGATGCCGACGGCGAGCAGGTGTTCCAGCCGCGCTATCTGGTCGACGCCAGCGGCCGCGACGCGTTTCTCGGCGGCAAGCTGAAGATCCGCCGCAAAAATCCCAAGCACCAGTCGGCGGCGGTGTTCAGCCATTTCAGCGGCGTCACCCGCCGCGACGGTGCCAACGGCGGCAATATCAGCATCTACCGCCACGCCCACGGCTGGATGTGGCTGATCCCGCTGCCCGAGGGCGTGATGAGCGTCGGCGCGGTCTGCTACCCGGACTATATGAAAACCCGGCAGGGCGACAGCGAGGGCTTCCTGATGCGCACGCTGGCCACCGTGCCCGAGGTCGTCGCGCGCATGCATGGCGCGCAGCGCATCGGCGACGTCCACGTCACCGGCAACTACGCCTACGAATGCACGCGCATGAGCGGGCCCAACTGGGTGCTGGTCGGCGATGCGTATGCGTTTGTCGACCCGATGTTTTCGTCTGGCGTGTACCTCGGCATGCACGGCGCAGAACGGGCCGCGGCGATGATCGACGGCGCACTGCGCGAACCATCGCGCGAACGCGCCCTGCAGCGTGCGCTCGAGCGTCACCTGAGCGCCGGCATCGCCGAGTTCAAGTGGTTCATCTACCGCTTCACCTCGCCAACGATGAAGTATCTGTTTGCCCATCCGCGCAACACTTTGCAGGTCGAGCAGGCGGTGATCGGCATGCTCGCCGGCGACGTGTTCGACAACCCGGCGCTGCGCCGGCGGCTGCGCGTGTTCCGGATGCTGTACGCACTTACCGCGCTGCGCATGCTGCCGCGCGCACTGCACAACCGCTGGCGGCGACGGCGGCAGGCCAAGGTCGGTTTTGCCGGCGATACGCTGCAGGCGGACAAGCCGCAGGCAGACAAGTCTTGAGCCGACCGGCACCGCAGCAGCCGCAGCAGGCATCGGCAGCCGCGCGACTCGCGGTCGACTACGCTTTTGCCGCGTCGCCGGACGCCCTGCTGGCTGCATCCGACACGCTGGCGGTGTTCGGTTTTGGCAGCGATGCCGCGCGCCACGACGACCCGCGCTATCTGCGCGTATCGCTGCAACCGCACCGCGACGTGCGTCCGGCCGGCGCACCGGCGGGCAGCCAACCGTTCGAGATCTGGCGCACCGGCGCACCGGTCCATCACGGCCGCGACGGCGACATCCGCTGGGCCAGCGACGGCCGGCTGACCTTTGGCGTGATCGAAGTCGCCGAATCCGACGACGACGGTGGCATCGGCACGGCCGCCGAGCATGCGTACCGGCACCTGATGCCATTCGTGCGCGACGGCGCCACGCCGCACCTGTTGCGCATCTGGAACTACCTCGACGCGATCACCCTCGGCGACGGCGATGCCGAGCGCTACCGCGCGTTCTGCGTCGGCCGCGCACGCGGGCTCGGCAGCGTCGATGTGCACACGCTGCCCGCCGCCACCGCGATCGGCCGCTGCGACGATGCGCGCATCGTGCAGGTCTACTGGCTCGCCGCCAATGCGCCTGGCGTGCCGGTCGAGAATCCGCGCCAGCTCAGCGCCTACCGCTACCCGCGGCAATACGGCCCGCAGGCACCGAGTTTTGCGCGCGCGATGCTGCCGCCAGCCGGCAGCACGATGCCGCTGCTGCTGTCGGGCACCGCCAGCGTCGTCGGCCACGCCTCGCAACACGAAGGCGAACTGCTCGCCCAACTCGATGAAACCTTTGCCAACTTCGACGCCCTGATCGGCGCGGCGCGCACCCGCCGCCCGACGCTGCCGGCGCAGTTCGGCCGCGGCTCGCGGCTCAAGGTCTACGTGCGCGACCGCGACGATTTGCCGGCGATCGCCGACGCCCTCGACCGCCGCTTCGGCAATGCGGTGCCGCGGTTGCTGCTGCACGCGGCGATCTGCCGGCGCGAGTTGGCGGTCGAGATCGACGGCGCGCACGACGACGCCTGAGTCCGTGGCGGCGGCGGGCGATCCAAAGCCTCGGCGCCATGCGCCTTCGACGGGGCATGGGCCAAGGCCGGCCGTCCCGCGTGCGATCGCTTGCGCGCGCCGTCAACCTGCCGTCGGCCGCCATGACCGACGGCCCTTGTCGGCGATCGCCGACGACGCCATCGTCATGCCGCGGGCAGTATCGCCCGCATCTGCAGGAGCGCGTCGATGGGACTCATCAGTCTGTTGTGGGGCATCGTCGCGATGCTGTGGATGCTGCTGGCGCTGATTCCGCTGCTCGGCTGGGGCAACTGGTTGCTGATTCCGTTCGCTGCGGTCGGTGCGATCATCGCCGCGATCGGCATCTTGTTTACCGCGCCCGGCCGTCGCGGCCGCGCCAAGACCGGGCTGCTGCTCAATGCACTGGCGATCATGGTCGGCATCGCCCGCCTGGTGCTCGGTGGCGGCATCCTCTGAGCGCCCGGACGGCGGCGGCAGGCCTGCGCGCATTCAACCCCACCCTGCGCCCGCGCCAGTCAAGGCGCAGCGCATATTGAGCATGGTCACAGAACGGTGCATGCTCGGGGACGGGCTAGGACACACCCTATCCCGGTTTGCACCCCCTTGATTTGTCTACCGGTTGCGGGTGAGCGGCGTGTTGCGCGGTTTCACCCGGACCGCCATCCGAGGATCGATACGATGAGATACCGCACCACCCTGTGGCTGCTATTGGCGAGCCTGACGCTCGTCGGCGCGGCACACGCCGGCGAGCTAGCCGCGCAATCCGCCGACGAAACACCGGTCTACTTCAACGGCGTCAAGGTCGCCATCGATCCGGCCACCGGCAAGCTGCGCCAGCCGACCGCCGCAGAGATCCAGGCCCTGCGCGCCGTCATCGCGCCCGATTCGCGGTCGATGTCGATCGGCAAGCCGATGCCGCAGAGCCAGGCCGCGTCCAACGCGACCTATCGCAAGCTCAAGAACGGCGGCGTCATGGTGCAGCTGCCCGAAAGCAGCATGACCAGCCTCGTCGCGGTCAGGCAGGCCGACGGCACGCTGCGCATCAGCGACGGCGACTCCGACGGACGCGCCATCACGCAGGAGGCGGCCAGTGAATAAGACGCTCCTCGCATGCGCCCTCGCGCTGGCCGGCATCGGCTCGGCCCACGCCGCCAAGATCACCCCGGTCAACATCAATGCGCCCGGCGTCGGCCTCAACGACACCGCCGCCGCCACCCCGATCGGCCGCAACCCCGGCACCACGGTCGGCGAACAGCGCCGTATCGCCTATCAGTTCGCCGCCGATCTGTGGGGCGCGGTGCTGCAGAGCAACGTCGAGATCATGGTCGAGGCGCAGTTCACCGCGCTGGCCTGCACCGCGGCCAGCGGCACGCTGGGTTCGGCCGGCACCAAGTCGATCTTCGGCGGCTTCAACAACGCCACCGCCGAGACCTGGTACGGCGGCGCGCTCGCCAACGCGATCTCCGGTGAAGACCAGGACGACACCGACAACGACATCCGCAGCAATTTCAACGCCAACCTCGGCGGCACCAATCCCGACGGCACGCCGTGCCTGACCGGTTCGGGCTGGTACTACGGTCTCGACGGCAACACTCCGACCGGCCAGACCAACTTTCTCGACGTGGTGATGCACGAGATCGCACACGGCCTGAATTTCCAGGGCTTCTACAACATCACCACCGGCGCGGTGCCGAGTTCGACACAGCCGACCTGGGGCGACGTGTACTCCAACAACGTCTACGACAACGCCAGCGCCAGGACCTGGCGGTCGATGAGCAACGCCCAGCGGGCCAATGCCGCGATCGGCGAGAGCCTGGTCTGGACCGGCGCCAATGTGACCGCGCAGGTTCCGGCGGCGCTGGGTCCGCTGATCCGGCTCAACGCCAGTGGCGCATTGACCGCCAGCTATGACTTCGGCACCGCCGGATTCGGTGCACCGGCGTCGACGGCCAACTTCGCAGGAGCCGCGGAGCTGGCCAGTGACGGTTCGGCCAATCCGTCGCAGGCTTGCGGCGCGTTGACCAATGCCGCCGCCATCGCCGGCAAGATCGCCGTCGTCGATCGCGGTACTTGCGGCTTCACGGTCAAGGTCAAGAACGCCCAGGATGCCGGCGCCACCGGCGTGATCGTGGTCAACAACGCCGCAGGCGCCGCGCCGGGCCTCGGCGGCGCGGACGCTACCGTCGTCATCCCGGCGCTCGGCCTGTCGCAGGCCGACGGTACCGCGCTGAAGGCGGCGCTGCCGGGAGTCAACATCGCGCTGACGCAGATCCCCGGCCAGTTCGCCGGTTCGGACACACAGGGCCGTGCGCGCCTGTATGCACCGGCCACGCGGGCACCGGGTTCGACGTTCTCGCACTACGACATCAGCCTGACCCCAAACGCGCTGCAGGAGCCAAACATCAGCGGCGACCTCGACAGCAACTTCCGTGTCGATCTCAACCCGGCGGTGTTCGCGGACCTCGGCTGGACGCTCACCCGCGGCTACGCCACCGTCCGCGACGGCAGGTGCAACACCGGCATCAGGGCGGTGGTGGCTCCGGGTCTGTTGCCCGGTGCCAATATCAGCGCCGCCGACAGCCTGTGCCGCACCGCCAATCCGGGCAACAGGGCCGCTTACCAGAGCTGCATCGCACCGTTCGTGTCGGCGCTGCAGTCCGCAGGGCTGATCCCGAACACACCGCTGACGCGTTTGCGCAACTGCCTCAAATAAGCCGCGTCAGGTTTCACGCCACACCCGACCGGCGTCCGATGGGCGCCGGTTTTTTTCATCTCCTCGTTTGCCGCCGCCGCGCCGCGTGCCTCGGCGGCACTATCCCGTCTGCGCGCGCTGACGGCGTAAACTCCTCGCCCATGAGCTATCCCCATTTGCGGCCGCGACGGATGCGTCGCGACGAGTTTTCGCGGCGGCTGATGCGCGAGTCGGCGCTCACGGTCGACGACCTGATCTATCCGGTCTTCGTGCACGAACCCGCAGGCCGCGCCGCGGTGGCCTCGATGCCGGGCGTGGAGCGCGTGTCGATCGACGAACTGCTGCGCATCGCCGAGACCGCCAGCGAGCTGCGCATCCCGGCGCTGGCGCTGTTTCCGGTCACCGCGCCCGACGCCAAATCGCTTGACGCCGCCGCCGCCTGGCACGACGACGGCCTGTGCCAGCGCGCGATCCGCGCGCTCAAGGCCCGCTTCCCCGAGCTTGGCGTGATCACCGACGTCGCGCTCGACCCCTACACCGCGCACGGCCAGGACGGCATCACCGACGATCGCGGCTATGTCGTCAACGACGTCACCGTCGATGCGCTCGTGCGGCAGGCGTTGTCGCACGCGCGCGCCGGCGCCGACGTGGTCGCGCCGAGCGACATGATGGACGGCCGCATCTTTGCGATCCGCGCCGCACTCGAGCACGACGGCTTGGTGCACACGCGCATCCTCGCCTACGCCGCCAAATACGCCAGCAGCTTCTACGGGCCGTTCCGCGATGCGGTCGGCTCGGCAGCGGCGCTCGGCAGCGCCGACAAGCGCAGCTACCAGATGGACCCGGCCAACAGCGACGAGGCGCTGCGCGAGGTCGCGCTCGACCTCGACGAAGGCGCGGACATGGTGATGGTCAAGCCCGGCATGCCGTATCTCGACATCGTGCGCCGGATCAAGGACGAATTCGGCGTGCCGACATTCGCGTATCAGGTCAGCGGCGAGTACGCGATGCTGAAGGCCGCATTCGCCAACGGCTGGCTCGACGAGCGCAGCTGCGTGCTGGAAGCGCTGATCGCGTTCAAGCGCGCCGGCGCCGACGGCGTGCTCAGCTACTTCGCCCTCGACGCCGCGCGCTGGCTGCGCGCCGCGCGCTGAGCGACGCGACGCGCACCGTGGACAGCGCCGCGATCCGCACCGCTACCGCCGCGGATGCCGGCGAAATCGCGCGGCTGTCCGCACAACTCGGGTATCCCGCCGAGACCGGGGTGTTCGCGCAGCGCCTCACGCGCTTGCTGGCGTCGGCGCGTCACGCGGTGTTTGTCGCGGTGGATGCGCGCGACCGCAGACGCCTTCACGGCCTGATCACCGCCGAGCACCGGTTGACGCTGGGGCTTGGCGAAGGCGTCGAAATCATCGGCCTGGTCGTCGATGCGGCCGCGCGTCGCGGCGGCGTCGGCAGGGCGCTGGTGGACGCGGCCGAAGGCTGGGCGCGCCGCGCCGGCAGCGCCGAGGTTTTTTTGCGCTCCAACGTTATCCGCCCGGAAGCGCATCCGTTCTACGAAGGCATCGGCTATCTGCGCACCAAGACCCAGCACGTGTATCTCAAACGGCTGTCGTAGCCATCGCGCTGGCGCGATCGGCAGCCTTCGCTAACGCCGGCGGCGGCCATGGCCGCTTTCAGAGGCCGGGCATCGGCCCGGCGGCCGTCGCGCAGCGTCGGCACCACGGCCATGTCTTTGCTGCCGAACTCCGACAGTGCGCTGCTCGCCGCGCTGCAGGGGTAAACTCGTCGCCAGCAGGATCGGCCATCGTGGCGTCGCATTGGCTTCTGTTCCGCGGTGCCAGGCCGCAGTCTCTCCGAGGTGTCCATGTCGCCCGATTCGTCGTCGCAAACGCCCTTCCGCCACGCCGTGTTTGGCCATCCGGTCGCACATTCGCTGTCGCCGCAGATCCACGCCGCGTTTGCTCGCCAGACCGGCATCGCGATCGACTACGTCGCGATCGATGCGACAGCCGATGACTTCGCGGCCGCGCTGCAGTCGTTTGCGCAGCACGGCGGCCGCGGTGCCAACGTGACCCTGCCGCTGAAGCAAGCCGTGCTTGCGCTGTGCGCGACGGCGTCCGATCACGCGCAGCGCGCCGGCGCGGTCAACACGCTGATCCGCGGCAGCGACGGCTGGCGCGGCGACAACACCGACGGCAGCGGCCTGCTGCGCGATCTGCGCGAGCGTCAGGCGCTGGACCTGCGCGAGCGCCGCACGCTGCTGCTGGGTGCCGGCGGAGGCGCGCGCGGCGTCGCGCCGGCGCTGCTCGATGCCGGCATCGGCGAGCTGTATGTCGTCAATCGCGACAACGCGCGCGCCGACGCGCTGATCGACATGCTCGGCCTGCCGGGACGCGTCCACGCGCGTTATTACGACGACCTCGGCGACCTCGGCGAGTTCGACCTGATCGTCAACGCCACCTCCGCCGCACGCGGCGGCGGCCTGCCGAAGCTGCCGATGTCGCTGGTCGGCGCGCGCAGCGTCTGCGTCGATCTCAGCTACGGCGAGGCGGCGATCCCGTTCCTCGCCTGGGCGCGCGCGGCGCGCGCGCACAAGGCCATCGACGGTCTCGGCATGCTGGTCGAACAGGCCGCCGACAGCTTTGCGCTGTGGTACGGCGTGCGCCCGGAGACCGACGCGGTGTATGCCGGGCTGCGCGAACGCAATGCGGTGCTGGTGACGGCGGATTGACTGTCGATCTGCCTTGGTAGGCCTTCAGCGGCCTGCTGCATTGCCGCAAAGATCTCGCCTGCGCTGCAAATGACCACGCGCGTTGGACGCGCTTTGCTCACAGCACGCCATCGCGTTTGATCGCCAGATAGCGCTCGACCAACGCGCCCGGCAGCTGCTCGCAGGTGACGTCGAGCACCATCACCCGATGCCGGCGCAGTGCGTCGTGGACGGCGGCGCGCTGGGCGAGTAGCGCGCGGCGGCGGCGGCGCGCAACGCGGCCGGGAGACCGTCGATGTCGCCGTCGAGGGCCTCGTCGATCGCGCGCTCGCGCAAGCTCGCCACCACCACCAGATGCCGGCGCTGCAGCATGCGCACCGCGACGAGCAGGTCGTCGCTGTCCTCGTCGCGCAGGTTGGTGACCAGCATCAGCAGGCCGCGACGCCGCTGGCGCAGCGACAGTTCGGTCGCCGCGGCAAGATAAATAGCCACGCACGCGCCACTGCCAATGCCATGCCGCGACCATTGCGGTGCCTGCTGCATCGCGCCGTCGATCAGCTCGCCGATCCCGGGCATGCCGCACGGCAAACCGGCCGGCATGCCCTGCGTGCAGCTCGACGATGCCTACCGCTGCCGGATCTTCGCCAGCCCCGAGCGGCCGGCGGTTTGCGCCTCGCTGCGGCCATCGGAGGCGATGTGCGGCGCGGATCGCGATCAGGCCATCGACCGTTTGCGCGTGCTGGAACTGGCGACGCGGCCGTAGCTCAGCCGCGGCGCATGTGCATCGCCGTCGCGCGACTGCCGGCCACACCAGCGGACGCCGCTCAGTCGACGCCGCCGCGCAGGTAATCGTCCTTCATCCGCACGTAGTGCTGCGCGCTGTAGTACAGCGCTTCGATCTCGGCGGCGCTGAGCATCCGCGCCTTGCGCGCCGGATTGCCGAGCCATAGCTCGCCTTTGCCGACCACCTTGCCCGGAGCGATCAGCGCGCCGGCACCGACAAAGCCGTGGGTCTCGATCACCGCGCCGTCGAGCACGATCGCGCCCATGCCGATCAGCACCGCATGCTCGATGCGGCAGGCGTGGATGATCGCGTTGTGGCCGATGGTGACGTCGTCGCCGATCAGCGTTGCGAAGCCGCCGAGTTTGGCGTGCGGGCCGTCGTGGCTGACGTGCACGACGCTGCCGTCCTGGACATTGGCGCGCGCGCCGATGCGGATGAAGTTGACATCGCCGCGGATCACCGTCTGCGGCCACACCGACACATCGTCGCCGAGCACCACGTCGCCGATGACGGTGGCGGCCGGATCGATGTAGACGCGCGCGCCGAGTTCGGGAAACGTGTCGCGGTAGGGGCGGGTGAGGTTCATGCGTTCGATTCTAGCGGGCCGACGTTTGCCTGCAGCCGACACCCGCCATGGCATGCGTTTGCCGGAGCGGCCATGGCCGCGACGAGGCGTTACAAGCGCCTCATCACAATCATGGCCGCTCTCCCACAGCGCATGGCTTGCACATCGAATGTGAACGTATAGTCGGCCGATGACGCCCACCGCCACCGCCACCGACACCGCCGCCGCCGACCTCCGCCCGACCCTCGACCGCCTGCGCGCCGCATGGCAATCGCGCCGTCCTAACGCGCGCCAGCGCCGCGACGATCTCGCGCGGCTGCGCACCGCGTTCAAGGCCGGCAGCGAGGCGATGGTGGCCGCGATCAGGATGGATTTCGGCCACCGTTCCACCCACGAGACCCTGGTCGCCGACAGCATGACCGTGGTCGCCGAGATCGATCGCCTGCGTGCGCACCTGACGCGCTGGATGCGGCCGCGCCGCGTCGGCGTCGGCTGGAAACTGTGGCCGGCGCGCGCGCAGCTGCGGCCCGAGCCGGTCGGCGTGGTCGGCGTGATGTCGCCGTGGAACTACCCGGTCAACCTGGCGCTGATTCCGCTGGCCACTGCGATCGCCGCCGGCAACCACGTCTACCTCAAACCGTCCGAGCACACGCCGCGCACCAGCGCGTGGCTGCGCGCGCTGCTCGCCGAGGTGTTTCCCGCCGATCGCGTCGCGGTCGCACTCGGCGATGCCGCGCTGGCCGCGGATTTTGCGGCATTGCCGTTCGATCACCTGGTGTTCACCGGCTCCACGGCGGTCGGCCGCAAGGTGATGGCCGCCGCCGCGCCCAACCTCACGCCGCTGACCCTCGAACTCGGCGGCAAGTCGCCGGCGATCGTGGCGGCGGATTTCCCGATCGAACAGGCCGCCGCGCGGCTGTCGACCGGCAAATGGTTCAACGGCGGTCAGACCTGCATCGCACCGGATTACGTGCTCGTCGACCACGCGCGCCGCGATGCGCTGGTCGCTGCGCTGCGCACGCAGGCGACGGCGCGCTACGGCACGCTCGCCGACGCCCGCGACTTCACCCGCATCATCAACGCCGGCCAGTACGCGCGGCTGCGCGGTTATCTCGACGATGCCCGCGCGCGCGGGCTGCAGGTCATCGAACTCGCGACCATCGATCCGCTGCGCGCCGAGGCCGAACACCTGATCGCGCCGACCCTGGTGCTCGACCCCACTGATGACGCCGCGCTGATGCAGGAAGAAATCTTCGGCCCGATCCTGCCGATCAAGTCCTACCGCAGCCTCGACGAGGCGATCGCGTACGTGCTCGCGCACGACCGGCCGCTGGCGCTGTATCCCTTCAGCCACGACCGCAACACCATCGAGGCGATCCTGCGCCGCGTGCTCGCCGGCGGCGTCACCG
The DNA here is from genome assembly GCA_050737635.1 of Luteimonas sp. GTDB lineage: Bacteria > Pseudomonadota > Gammaproteobacteria > Xanthomonadales > Xanthomonadaceae > Luteimonas. The sequence continues at coordinate 10,960 of JBOHYD010000396.1, forward strand.
TCAATGACACGCTGTTTCATTTCACCGCCAGCGGCCTGCCGTTCGGCGGCATCGGCGCCAGCGGCATGGGTGCCTACCACGGCCGCGCCGGCTTCGACGCGATGACCCACGCGATGCCGGTGCTGCGGCAGGCGCGCTGGACCGCGACCGACCTGCTCAAGCCGCCGTATCGCGGATTCGTCGACCGATTGGTGCGAGTGCTGGCGGGGAGATAAGGCGACTGCGGCGTGTGCTTGCCGCCTGCCGTGGCCGCCGTCATGGCGACGAATGCTTACGGATTTTGCTGTGGAAAAAGCATCGCGGTCATGGCCGCTGCCACACCAGCCACGTCGGGCATCTACGCGGCCGCTGAAAACCCCGCAAACGCCTCGATCACCCGTTGCAGCCCGGCATCGTCGACATCCAGATGGGTGATCAGACGGATGCGCGGCGCGGTGCCGATCGACAGGCGCACGCCGGCGGCGTCGATATGCGATTTCAGCGCCGCGAGATGCGCGGCCGGCACGTCGATGAACACCATGTTGGTGTGCTGCGCGACCCGCACGATCCACGGCAGCGCGCGCAGCGCATCGGCGAGCGTCGTCGCACGCGCGTGATCGTCGGCGAGTCGCTCGACATGATGATCCAGCGCGTGCAGCGCGGCCGCCGCCAGAAACCCCGCCTGACGCATGCCGCCGCCGCTGACCTTGCGCCAGCGCCGCGCGCGGCCGATCAGCGCCGTGGTGCCCAACAGCACCGAACCGACCGGCGCGCCGAGGCCTTTCGACAGGCACACCGACACGCTGTCGAAATGGCCGGCGATCGTGCGCGCCGCCACGCCCTGCGACACGGCTGCGTTGAACAGCCGCGCGCCGTCGAGATGCAGGGCCAGCCCGCGCCGATCGCACAGCGCGCGCGCCGCGGCGAGATACGCCAGCGGCAGTGCGCGCCCGTGCCAGGTGTTTTCGAGGCACAGCAGCCGCGTGCGCGCGAAATGCGTATCGTCGGGCTTGATTGCGCACTCGACCGCGTCCAGCGGCAGCGTGCCGTCATCGGCCTGCACCAGCGGCTGCGGCTGGATCGAGCCGAGCACGGCCGCGCCGCCGCCTTCGTATTTGTAGGCGTGCGCGTCCATGCCGACGATGTATTCGTCGCCGCGCTCGCAGTGCGCCATCAGCCCGATCAGGTTGGACTGCGTGCCGCTCGGCAGCAACAGCCCGGCGTCGAAGCCGAGATCGTCGGCCAGACGTTGCTGCAGCGCGTTGACGGTCGGGTCCTCGCCGTAAACGTCGTCGCCGACTTCGGCATCCAGCATCGCCGCGCGCATTGCCGGCGTCGGGCGGGTCACGGTGTCGCTGCGCAGATCGATGAGGTCCATACGGCGATGGTAATGCGTGGTCGTTATCCTGTGGCGCCGCGCGCGCCGACACCGCACCGACACGGAGCCATCGATGAAGATCGCCAGCTGGAACGTCAACTCGCTCAACGTGCGCCTGCCGCATCTCCAACAGTGGCTGGCCGATGCCAAACCCGACGTCGTCGGCCTGCAGGAAACCAAGCAGGAGGACGGCAAGTTCCCCGACACCGCGCTGGCCGCGCTCGGCTACCGCAGCGTGTTCACCGGCCAGAAGACCTACAACGGCGTCGCGATCCTCGCCCGCGGCCGTGCGCTCGACGACGTGCGGATCGGCATTCCCGGATTTGACGATGACCAGAAGCGTGCGATCGCCGCGACCGTCGACGGCGTGCGCGTGATCAACCTCTACGTGGTCAACGGCCAGGACATCGGCACCGACAAGTACGCCTACAAGCTGCGCTGGCTCGATGCGGTGCAGGCGTGGATCGCCGACGAGCTGAAGATCCATCCGAAGCTGGTCGTGCTCGGCGATTTCAACATCGCGCCCGACGACCGCGACGTGCACGACCCGGGGGTGTGGAACGACGACCACATCCTGACCTCGAGCGCCGAACGCGCCGCGCTCGCGCGCCTGTGCGCGCTCGGCCTGCACGATGCCTACCGCTTGCACCACGCCGACGGCGGCGCCTACAGCTGGTGGGATTACCGCCAAGCCGGCTTCCGCCGCGACCTCGGCCTGCGCATCGACCTGACATTGGTCTCCGACGCCTTGCGCGCCGCTGCGGTCGCCGCCGATATCGACCGCGAGCCGCGCACCTGGGAGCGACCGAGCGACCACACGCCGGTGTGGGTGCGGCTGGACGCATAGGGTGCGCCGGGCAGAGCCGGCAAGCTTGATTCCTGACTATTTCCCGATACTTTGCATGGTGTCTGCTCTTGATCGAGATCGTTATGCTGAGCCCCCCGCGCCGACACCATGAAGCATGATGTCTTTTCTTCGATTTCTGATGCAGTTCCTTCGTCGACCCCGCACCATCGGCGCCATCGCTCCGAGTTCGGAGCTGCTGGCAAAAAGGATGATGCTGCCGATCGACTTCAGTAGCGCGGCATGCATCGTCGAGCTTGGCGCCGGGATGGGCGTGTTCACCGAGCATCTGCTGCGATCGCGCGAACCGCAAACCACGCTGCTCATTTTTGAGATCAATGCGGGATTTCACGCCGCGCTGAACAAAAAATTCCAGGGGCTGGAGAATATCTTCATCCTTCACCAATCCGCCGACCAGCTCGAACGCGTACTGAAAGACATGCAGATCGACCACGTCGACTACATCGTCAGCGGACTGCCGTTCGCATCGCTTCCTCGGACAACGACGGCGGCCATTCTCGATGCCGCGAGGTCGGTGCTCGGCCATACCGGAAAGTTGATACTGTTCCAATACAGCACGTTGAATGCCGAGCTGTTCGCGACGTATTTCTCAAGGGTTGCTCGTGAGCGGGTGATTTTCAACTTGCCGCCGGCATTCGTGTTCGTCTGCCAGGTCTGAAACCATGCCGGCCTCCTGATCTGCGGCTTGTCGCCGCTCGGACCGGCCAGCGGCAAGAC
>JBOHYD010000397.1:0-2713 GCA_050737635.1 Luteimonas sp.
TTCAACTCGCCAGTCCGGTCCATGCCCGGACTGTCTGCCGACGAATCAAGCGCCCACGCGCTTGCTGCGTCGGCGCGACCATCCTTGGCCGCGCTAGCAGGGTGTTTTTCATCACCCTGCTAGCCAAGGGCTGGCGTTTTCACTCGTTTCTCATTCCTGCTCACTCGTTCCTCGTTCCTCGTTCCTCGCTTTCATCCGGTATCGTGATCGCATGACCACGCCGCCGCCGCCGTCCGCAACGCCTGTCGCATCGACCACCGGCGGTGGCCGCGCACGCGCGACGCGCTATGCGTACCGCGTGCCGGTACTGGTGTGGCACATCCTGATCGACCTGCCGATCGTGCTGCTGCTGATGGCACCGCCGTGGGGCCGCATCGACATCCGCGGCGTGTCGCTCGCCCACCACGCGATCCGGCTGTGGTCGGCCGGACTGATGCGGCTGTTCGGGTTCACCCTGATCCGCATCGGCACGCCGCTGTCGGGGGCGACGCTGTTTGTCGCCAATCACGTCAGCTGGATCGACATCGTCACCCTGCACAGCCAACGCATGATGGGCTTCGTCGCCAAGCGCGAGATCGCCGGCTGGCCGGTGGTCGGCTGGCTGGCCGCGCGCGGCGAGACGATCTTCCACCAGCGCGGCAACCAGGAATCATTGGGCGGCGTGCTGCACGAAATGCTCGCGCGGCTGCGCACCGGGCGGTCGGTCGGGGTGTTCCCCGAAGGCCGTACCCGCGACGGCCGCGAGATCGGTCCGTTCCACGCGCGGATCTTTCTTGCCGCCGTCGAGGCCGGTGCGCCGGTGCAGCCGGTAGCGCTGCGCTACGGCACCGGCGCAGCGGCGCAGACGATCGTCGCGTTCGCGCCAAAAGAGAACTTCTTCGCCAACTTCGTGCGCATGATCGGCGAGCCGGCGCGCGATGCCGAAGTGGTGTTTCTCGAGCCGATCCTGCCCACCGATGCGCTCGGCCGCCGTCGCATCGCCGAGCTCGCGCGCGAGCGCATCGTCGGCGCGATGCCGCCGGCCGTGCGATGAAGGCAGCTTGCGCGAGCCGTCAGCGATGATCCGCGCTGCCGATTACACGCCGCCGCGTTGGCTGCGCAACCAGCATGTGCAGTCGATGCTGGCGAGCAGTCCGTTCCGTCGCCAGCGCGGCGCGCGTGCGCTGGCCAGGCTGCACGCGCAGACCAGCGGCCACCTGATCGATGGCGGCGACGGCGTGCGCCTGCACGGTTTGCACAGCGTGCTGCCCGGTGTGCCGCCGCGCGGTTTTGCCCTGCTGCTGCACGGCTGGGAAGGCAGCACCGAGTCGAGCTACATGCGCATGACCGCCGCGCAGCTGCTGCAGGCCGGCTTTGCGGTGTTCCGGCTCAATTTTCGCGACCATGGCGGCACCCATCACCTCAACGAGGCGCTGTTCCATTCCAATCGCATCGACGAGGTCGTGCACGCCGCGTGCGACATCGCCGCGCGCTTCTGGCCCGATGCTAGTGCGCAGCGGCCGCTGGTCGCCGCCGGCCATTCGCTGGGCGGCAACTTCGTGCTGCGTCTGGCGCTACGCGCACCCGCTGCCGGTCTACCGCTGTCGCACGTCGCCGCGGTCTGCCCGGTGCTTGATCCGGCGCACACCATGCGGCGGATGGAGCAGGGCCTGCCGATGTACATGCGCTACTTCGAAAAGAAATGGCATGCGTCGCTGACCCGCAAGCGCGCGCTGTTTCCCGACAGCCACGCCTTCGACGACGCCACGCTCAAGCTGCGCATGCGCGAGCTGACCGAATGGCTCGTGCAGCGGCATACCGACTTCGGCAGCATCGACGATTACTTCGACGGTTATTCGATCGCCGGCCATCGGCTCGCGCCGCTGACCGTGCGCGCCGATATCCTGATGGCCGCCGACGATCCGGTGATCCCGGTCGAGGATTTTCATTCGCTGGTGCTGCCGCCGAGCGCGGCGCTGGAGATCGCGCGCTGGGGCGGCCACTGCGGCTTCCTGCTCAACGGCCGGCTCGACGGCTTTGCCGAGCGCTGGATTGCCGACCGGCTCGCCGGCCATGCCATCGCCGCCGCGTCGCGAACGGCCTGATCCTCAGAGCTTTCACGATCTTTTGAGTAGCAGGGCCACGAAGGCCAAACGGATGAATGGCAAGCGGGTAGTGAGCTTGCGCTCGCCGCTCTTCCATCGCCGGCGGCATCCTCCAGCCAGCCGATGCAGCGCTCCACCACCCAACGCGGCGACATCACCGCAAAGCGATGCCGTTCGCGGTGTTTGTGAAGATATGCTCCATTTAATAATTAAATAGATCACATTTACATCATTTAATTGCATTTCTAATGCCAAGTATGGATATATCTGTGCTTTAATTTTCTATGCGCTGCTTGACAGGGGCGGATAAGTCGTAGCAATGAGGTCGGTAGGTTTGGATACGCGTTCACCAAACTAACGGCTTGCACTGTCGGCAAGACCGGGTCAGGCAGGTTTATTCGCGGCACAAGGATTCAATAGAGGTAACCAAGCAATCGATGTCATCTTACGAAAGATAGGACGCCATCTATAAGTGGCGGCATGGTGTCCATGCCGTCGGTATCGGGTCTGTCAAACGAACTGTGTAACTGATGTTTTCACAGCGCCGCCAACGGCACGCGCTCTTCGCCGAACATCGTCTGGAAGCTCTGCAACGCAGGCTTCCAGTGATGGATCGATTTCCAGTTCTT
>JBOHYD010000398.1:0-7423 GCA_050737635.1 Luteimonas sp.
TTCCCGAGCCCCGAGCCCCGAGCCCCGAGCCCCGAGCCCCGAGCCCCGAGCCCCGAGCCCCGAGCCCCGAGCCCCCATTCTTCACTCAAAATCGTAATTCATCTCCGGCCCGGCCGCCGCGAGGAACTGCCCTTTGACGTAATCGACGCCGGTGCCGAACAGGATCGACATGCTCGCCGCGTCCTGCACGTATTCGGCAATGGTGCGGATGCCGAGCTCGCGGGCCTTGCTGGCGATCTCGCGGATGCGCTCCCGATTGGCCGCGGTCTTGGTCAGTTCCTCGACAAAGCTGCGGTCGATCTTGATCAGGTTGGGCTTGAGGTGCGCGAGCAGCTGGAACGAATCCAGTCCGGCGCCGAACTGCTCCAGCGCGATGCGGCAGTCGAGCCTGCCGACCGCCGTGGCGAACTCCTGCGCGGCCTTCAGGTGCGTGAACACCTTCGCCTCGGACAGCTGCAGCACCAGGTCTCTGCCGGGCACGCCGTGCAGGCTGAGCTGGCTGTCGATGTAGCGCACCAGGCTGTCGTCGTCGAGCGAGGCTTGCGACACCTTGACCAGCAGCGTGGTCGGCTTGCCGGCACGCAGGCATTCGCCGATCACCGCGATGGTGTGGCCGATCACGTAGCGATCGATCTCCCACAGCAGGCCGTGCTCCTCGGCGATCTGCAGAAACGCCAGCGGCGGCACCGGCTCGCCTTCGCCGGCATCTAGGCGCAGATAGACCTCGTAGACCGCGCCGGTGTCGCCCTGCAGGCTGATCACCGGTTGGTAATGCAGTATGAAACCTTCCTGGTCGATCGCGTCGCGCAGCCGTGCGACCCAGGCTTGGATGTGCTCTTGTTCGGCGCGATCGACCGCGCCCGGATCGAAGATGTCGGCACGGTTGCCGCCGATGCCGATCGACGACTGCACGCCCTGAGTGGCCTTGGCCAGCACCTGGGTGACGCTGGCGATCTTCTCGCTGATCTGTACGCCGCCGATGCTGATGGTGATCACGCTCGAGCGCGCGCCGATCGGGAGGACGTGCGAGGCGAACGCCTCGCGGATGCGCTCGGCGAGCGCGGTGGTGGCGGCGTAGTCGGCGTCGCGCAGCAGCACGCTGAGGCTGTGCTCGGCGAAGCGCGCAGCGACGATGCCGGCGTCGCCGATCGTGCTGCGCAGGCGTTCGCCCATCGCCGCCAGCATCGCGTCGGCGGCGTCGATGCCGAGATCCTGCAGCAGCCGCTGGTAGTGATCGGGCTCGATCATCAACAGGCCGTGCTGGCCATTGTTGTGGGCGGCGTCGGCCACCGCGCCCTCCAGCGCGCGCAGGAAAGTCGGGCGGTTGAGCAGGCCGGTGACCTGATCGCGCTGGCGCAGTTCCTCGAGCTCGCGCGCGAGCTCGGGATCGAACGCCTGCCGGCGCAGCACCACCTGCAGGCAGGGCTCGCCTTCGTACAGCGCATGGGTGAACTCCATCGACGCCGCAAACGCGTTGCCGTCGAGGTCGTGCGCCTCGAGCTCGTAGTGCGGCGGCGGCGACGCGCCGCGGCCAAGGGCCTTGAGCAGCTGTTTGAAGCCCTCGACGTGCTGCGGTGCGACCAGATCGAGCAGCGACATGCCTTCGATGTCCTCGAAGCTGTGGTAGCCGAACATGCCCAGATACGCGCTATTGGCGCGGATGTGCATGCCCTCATGCACGTAGGCGATCGGGTCGCGCGAGGATTCGATCAGGCTGTCGCAGCGGCGCTCGGTCTCGCGCACGCGCGCTTCCAGATGGCGCAGCGCGCGCCGGCTCTCGAGGTCGCTCCACTCGCTGCGCAGTGTCGCCAGCAGCTGCTGCGGTTTGTGGCGCAGCGCGATGTTGCGCGCGCCGGCCGACTGCGCGGCGTCGAAGCTGGCGTCGTCGATGCCGTCGCTGATGGCGATCACCGGGATGTCCTTGCCGCAGGCGATGACCTGCTGCATCACTTCCTGGAACGGCAGCTTGGCCGAGCGCTGTGCGGCGAGCACCAGGTCGATCTGCTGCGTGCCGAGCATGCTCAGCAGCTCATCGACCGACGCCGGGCGCAACGGCCGCACCGCGACGCCGGAATTGCGCAGACCGCTGACGATGGTCTCGGCATCCTCGACGCTATCGTCGACGAGCATCAGACGCAGGGCTTGGTCCGGGCTGTTGGGCATGCGGGTCTCCGTGGAACCGGGGGTTATGACACGAGCCGACGGGTCCGTCCACGCTCGGACGCTCAGAGCGGGCGCTTGGACGCATCGCCGGCGACCTCGCGCACCAGCTTGGGTACCAGGTAGCCCGGCAGGCGCGCGGTCAGCGCCGCGTGCAGCGCGCGCGCGCGGCCGTCGCTCACCTCGAAATGCGCCGCGCCGGCGACGCGGTCGAGCTGGTGCAGGTAATACGGCAGCACGCCGGCCGCGAAACCGCGCTCGCACAGATCCGCGAGCGCGTCGATCGAATCGTTGACCCCGCGCAGCAGCACCGACTGGTTGAGCAGGGCCGCGCCGGTGTCGCGCAGGCGTGCCATCGCGGCGTCGACCGATGCGTCAAACTCGTTGCCATGGTTGGCATGCACGACGATCGCCAGCGGCCACGGCAGCGTGCCAAGCCAGGCCAGCAGTGCGGCGTCGACGCGTTCGGGCAGCACGATCGGCAGCCGGCTGTGGATGCGCAGCCGGCGGATGTGCGGGATCGCGCGCAGCGCATCGGTGAGTTCGATCAGCTTGGAGGTTGCCAGCGACAGCGGATCGCCGCCGGACAGGATCACCTCGCCGATGCTGGCGTCGCCGCCGATCGCTGTGACCGCCGATTGCCAGCCGCCGGCCGCGGCGGATTCCTCGGCATACGGGAAATGCCGGCGAAAGCAGTAGCGGCAGTGCACCGCGCAGCTGCCGGTGGCGATCAGCAGCGCGCGGCCTGCATATTTGTGCAACACGCCCTGCGCGGCGCGGGCGGCGACGTCACCGACGGCGTCGACGCTGAAGCCGGGCACCGGCCGAAGCTCGTCGTCGAGCGGCAGCACCTGACGCAGCAGCGGGTCGGCAGGGTCGCCGGCACGCATGCGCGCCGCGAAGCCGCGCGGTACCCGCATCGCGAACTGCGCCGCCGCCGCATCGGACACGCGCAGCGCCACGGCGGGCAGTCTGAGCAGCGCCAGCAGCTCGCGCGGATCGCGGATCGCCTCGCGCCACAGCCGCTTCCAGTCGCCATCGTCACCGCCGTCGATGGCGGTAGCGGGCGGCATAGGCTGCAGGGCAGGGGAGGCTGCGGGTATCATGACGGGTCTGTTTGCGGGCGATTCCGGATGCACCGGCGCCCTTTAGTCCAACAACGGTGTGCAGATTTTAGCCGCATGTGCGGCGCGATCTTCCTCGACCAATCCCTCGCCCTATCCTTTTTGCAGGAGCCACGATGGCCAGCTATGGCATGAACGACGTCAAGAACGGGATGAAGATCCTCGTCAACAGCGAGCCGTGCATCATCACCGAGACCGAGTACGTCAAGCCCGGCAAGGGCCAGGCCTTCACGCGGATCAAGTACCGCTTCATCAAGTCCGGCCGCGTGGTCGAGCTGACGATGAAGGCCACCGACAATCTCGAAGCCGCCGACGTCGTCGACACCGACATGCAGTTTCTGTACGCGGACGGCGAGCACTGGCACTTCATGCAAGCCGAGACCTTCGAGCAGGTGCAGGCCGACAAGACCGGCGTCGGCGACGCATCCAAGTGGCTGAAGGGCGAAGAACAATGCGTGGTGACGCTGTGGAACGGCACGCCGATCGCGGTGCAGCCGCCGAACTTCGTCGAACTCAAGATCACCGAGACCGACCCCGGCGTGCGCGGCGACACTTCGGGCGGCGGCGGCAAGCCGGCCACGCTCGAAACCGGCGCGGTGGTGCGCGTGCCGCTGTTTGTCGCTCAGGAGGAGATCATCAAGGTCGACACGCGCTCCGGCGACTACGTCTCGCGGGTGAAGTGATTGATTCACAGCGCATGCGCAGCATGCGTGTCGTGAATCAATCATCCCCGCGCAAGCGGGAATCCAGCGTTGATGCTGGACGACGATGCTTCATCGTGATGCAAGCGGGAAGCGCTTCAAAACAGCCTCAGGGTGGACATTCACGTTGAATTTTGCGTCACCCCGGCGGCTTTCAACAGCGAAGCTGGTCAAGCCCGGACCCAGCCTGACGCAAGGCGCTACTTCCGCAGAGTGCGCACTCTCTGACATCGGGGTCCCGGCGTAGGCCGGGATGACGGGCAAGAGCGAAGCCAAAGACCAGCAGCGAAGCAAAGACAACAGCGAAAAACGGCAGATGAGCACCGATCCCGCGTCCGATGTCACCCCCCAGGCCTGCGACCTGCTGATCGAAGCCGGTTTCGTGGTCCCGGTCGAGCCGCATGCGGTGGTGCTCGAAGACCACGCGGTCGCCGTGCGCGATGGCGCGATCGTCGCGATCCTGCCGATCGCCGCCGCCCGCGAACGCTTCACCGCCGCCGACACCGTGTCGCGCCCCGATGCGGCGCTGATCCCCGGCCTCGTCAACGCCCACACCCACAACCCGATGACGCTGATGCGCGGCATCGCCGACGACCTGCCGCTGAAGGTCTGGTTGCAGCAGCACATCTGGCCGATCGAGGGCGCGGTGATCGGGCCGGAGTTCGTCGCCGACGGCGTCACCCTGGCGATCGCCGAAATGCTGCGCGGCGGCACCACCTGCGTCAATGAGAACTATTTCTTTCCCGACGTGCAGGCCGCGACCTACAAGCGCCACGGCTTCCGCGCGCGGGTCGGGCTGCCGGTGATCGATTTCCCGACCGCGTGGGCGCGCAGCGACGACGAGTACTTCGACAAGGCCGGCGAGGTCCACGACCAGTGGCGCGACGACGCGCTGATCGCCACCGCCTTCGCCCCGCACGCGCCGTACACGGTCAACGATGCCAACTTCGCGCGCACCCGCATGCTCGCCGACCAGCTCGACGTGCCGGTGCATCTGCACCTGCACGAGACCGCGCAGGAAGTCGCGCAGTCGCACGACAAATACGGTCAGCGACCGATCGCGCGGCTCGACCGGCTCGGTCTGTTCAACGATCGGCTGATCGCGGTGCACATGACCCAGCTCACCGAGGCCGAAATCCATCTCTGCGCCGAGCGCGGCGTCAGCGTCGTGCACTGCCCGGAATCCAACCTCAAGCTCGCCTCCGGTTTCTGTCCGGCGTGTGCGCTGCAGCGCGCCGGGGCAACGCTGGCGATCGGCACTGACGGCTGCGCGAGCAACAACGATCTCGACATGTTTGGCGAAACCCGCACCGCGGCGTTGCTGGCCAAGGCGGTCGCCAACGATGCCGCCGGCTTCGACGCGTTCACGGCGCTGCGTGCCGCCACGCTTGGCGGCGCCAAGGCGATCGGCTTCGATCATCTGGTCGGCACGATCGCGGCCGGCAAACAGGCCGATCTGGTCTGCGTCGATCTGTCGCCGCTGGAAACCCAGCCGCTGCATCACCTCGTCTCGCAGCTGATCTACGCCACCGGCCGTCATCAGGTCAGCGACGTGTGGATCGCCGGCAAGCAGCAGCTGCGCCAGCGCGCACTCACCGGCATCGACATGGATGCGGTGGTCGCCAATGCGCGACAGTGGCGCGATCGCATCGCGCGGATCCTACCGTGACGCAGCGGCAGCGGTCACGCTGTTCAGCCAGCTTTTGCAGGAGCGTTCCGTGGGCGCGATCGAGCGTCACCGGCACCGCCATCGCGCCTATCGGGCGTTCCTGCAAACACAGCTCCCACGACTACGGTTTCGACCACCACCGCCACAGGCCGATGCCATGACCGCCGACACCTCCGCCAACGTCCGCCAGTCCGAGCTCGACAAGTTTGGCGCGCTCGCCAACCGCTGGTGGGATGCGCAGGGGCCGCAGAAAGCGCTGCACGCGCTCAATCCGGTGCGGCTGGCGTATGTGGCCAGGCGCGTGCGGCTGCCCGGCGCGCGCGTGCTCGACGTCGGCTGCGGCGGCGGTCTGCTTAGCGAAGCGCTGGCACAGGCCGGTGCCGAGGTCACCGCGATCGACCTCGCTCCCGAACTGATCAAGATCGCCAAGCTGCACGGGCGGGAATCCGGCGTGCGCGTCGACTACCGGCTGCAGTCGGTCGACGATCTGGCGGCCGAGATGCCAGCCGGCTTCGACGCGATCACCTGCATGGAAATGCTCGAGCATGTGCCCGATCCTGGCGCGATCCTGCGCGCCTGCGCGACCCTGCTCAAGCCCGGCGGACGGCTGTTCGTGTCGACCCTCAACCGCACGCCGGCCGCGTTTGCGCTGGCGATCGTCGGCGCCGAATACATTGCGCGCCTGCTGCCGACCGGCACCCACCAGTACCGCGACTTCATCAAGCCCTCCGAGCTGGCCGCGTGGCTGCGCGCCGCCGATCTCGCGCTCGAAGACGTCAGCGGCCTGATGTACCAGCCGTGGCGCAACACCGCGCGACTGACCACGCGCACCGAGGTCAACTATCTGGTGTGTGCGTTGAAGCCGGGAATGGGGAATGGGGAATAGGGAATGGTGAAAAGCAGGGGCCAGCACGCTGGAGATGGCGGTTCTCTCGCGAATTTGACGATTTACTGCTGATGCCGACGGCAAGCTTCCCGCGTGCGGTGCTGTTCGACCTCGACGGCACCCTGCTCGACAGCGCACCCGACATGCTCGCTGCGGCCAACGCGATGCGATCGGTGCGCGGCGAGCCGCCGATGACACTCGCCGCGCTGCGCCCGCAGGTGTCGAAGGGCGCGATGGCGATGGCGACGGCGGCGTTTCCGGCGCTGGCGGCCGATGCGCTGCCGGCGCTGGTCGGCGAGTTTCTCGACGCCTACCGGCGTGAGCTGGGCCGCCACGGCGCGCCGTTTGCCGGCGTCGAGGCGCTGCTCGCCGCACTCGAGGCCGCCGGCACGCGCTGGGGCATCGTCACCAACAAGCCCGAATCCCTCGCCGCGCCGCTGCTGCCGATGCTCGGCTGGTCGACGCGCAGCGGCGTACTGATCGGCGGCGACACGCTGGCCGAGCGCAAGCCGCACCCGCTGCCGTTGCGGCATGCCGCCGCCGCGCTCGGCGTCGATCCGCTCGACTGCGTGTATGTCGGCGACGACGAGCGCGACATCCAGGCCGCACGTGCGGCCGGCATGCGTTCGGTGGTCGCGTTGTGGGGCTATCGGCTGCCCGACGACGATCCGGCCGCATGGCAGGGCGATGCGATGGTCGAGATGCCGAGCGAGCTGATCGATCCCGCGCGATGGCCCACGAACGCGAGAGGGCACTGGCGAGGCGGGGGGCCGGGCCGCTCCTGAGGCTGCGCTCCTACGGAAATTGACACCTCGCCCATGGCTGCGGCCACGCCGGCGATGCCAGCTGCCGCTGCCGAGAGGGCACTGGCGAGGCGGGGGGC
>JBOHYD010000399.1:0-7590 GCA_050737635.1 Luteimonas sp.
CGCGCTTTGTCGTGCTGTGCAAGATGGCCGGCTGCACGGCGGAGGCGGCGCTTGAGGGATTTGTCCGGCAGATGAAGACGCTGCCGGCGTTCTTGCGCGAGAGCCTGACCTATGACCGCGGGACGGAAATGACCTGTTACCACGCACTGATGCGCCGGCTCAGCATCCAAATCACGTGTTGCACTTGGCTTCTTGAGACTGCCCCCTCTCCGGTCGGGGGTGCACTTGAAGGTTGAGCCTAATCTCGCTCCGGCCAGCGCACGCGCTGCGCATACTCGGCCGATGCTGCAGGCGTATGCTGGATTTCAGTTTGATCGGACCGGCATCCACCCGGCGATTTTTCTGTCAGTCCCACGAGGTGACGCTATGAAACCACTGCTGACCACTGCCCTGCTACTCGCTGTCGCCTGCGCCGCGCAGGCGCAATCCGGCACCAGCACCGCCGCCGCGCCGCCGCCGTCTGGCAACGGCGATGCGACGCATGCCGATCACGCCAGCCGCACCGGCCACGACACGGTTGCCGATCGCGACTGCCTGCGCGAGACCGGTTCGCGGATCACCAGCAGCGCCAACAATCGTGCACGCAAGGCTGGCAAGCCGGCAAGCAATTGCGTCGCTGCGTCCGGGCGTAGCTACTCGAAACAGGATCTCGATCGAACCGGCGAAACCAACACCGCCGACGCGCTGCGCAAGCTGGATCCATCGATCCGCTGAGCAAGCAGCGTCGCTGCCAGCGACATCGTTCGAGCCACGCCCGGCGCTACACCGGGCGTTTGTTTCGTGCGCCGATCGCATGCGCGTCAGGGCGTGCGAGCGCCGGTGCGATAATCGCCGCCCGCGCCGACCCCAAGCCTCGCCATGCCCAACCGCGTCGACACCACCCGCCGCATCCGCGCACCACGCGGCAACACCTTGACCTGCAAGTCGTGGCTCACCGAAGCGGCATTCCGGATGATCCAAAACAACCTCGATGCGGAGGTCGCGGAAAACCCGGCCGAACTCGTCGTCTACGGCGGCATCGGCCGCGCCGCGCGCGACTGGGACTGCTTCGACGCCATCCTCGCATCGCTGCGCAATCTCGACGACGACGAAACCCTGCTGGTGCAGTCCGGTAAGCCGGTCGGGGTGTTCCGCACGCATGCCGATGCGCCGCGCGTGCTGATCGCCAACTCCAACCTGGTGCCGCATTGGGCGACCTGGGAGCACTTCAACGAGTTGGATAAAAAGGGCCTGATGATGTACGGCCAGATGACCGCCGGCAGCTGGATCTACATCGGCAGCCAGGGCATCGTGCAAGGCACCTACGAGACCTTCGTCGAGATGGGTCGCCAGCACTATGGCGGCAACCTTACCGGCAAGTGGATCCTCACCGCGGGCTTGGGCGGCATGGGCGGCGCGCAACCGCTGGCCGCGTCGCTCGCCGGTGCCAGCAGCCTCACCATCGAATGCCGGCAGAGTTCGATCGACATGCGCCTGCGCACGCGCTACGTCGACGAGCAGGCCGATGATCTCGACGACGCGCTGGCGCGCATTGCCAAATACACCCGGGCCGGCGAAGCGAAATCGATTGCGCTGCTCGGCAACGCCGCTGAGGTTCTTCCGCAGCTTGTTGCACGCAGCGTGCGCCCGGATGCCGTCACCGACCAGACCAGCGCGCACGATCCCGTGCACGGCTACCTGCCGATCGGCTGGAGCGTCGCGCAGTGGCTCGATGCGCAGAAATCGCAACCTGACGCCGTGCGCGACGCGGCGAAGACATCCATGCGCGTGCACGTCGAGGCGATGCTCGCGTTCGAGAAGATCGGCGTGCCGACCTTCGACTACGGCAACAACATCCGCCAGATGGCCAAGGATGTTGGCTGCAGCGGCGCGTTTGACTTCCCCGGCTTTGTGCCCGCCTACGTGCGCCCGCTGTTCTGCCGCGGCATCGGCCCGTTCCGCTGGGTCGCGCTCAGCGGCGATCCCGAGGACATTGCCAAGACCGACGCCAAGGTCAAGCAACTGATCCCCGATGACAAACACCTGCACCACTGGCTCGACATGGCCGCCGAACGCATCGCCTTCCAAGGCTTGCCCGCACGCATTTGCTGGGTCGGCCTGGGTCTGCGCGACAAGCTCGGGCTCGCCTTCAACGCCATGGTCCGCAACGGTGAGCTGAAAGCTCCGATCGTCATCGGCCGCGACCACCTCGATTCAGGATCCGTCGCCTCACCCAACCGCGAAACCGAAGCGATGCACGACGGTTCCGACGCCGTCAGCGACTGGCCCCTGCTCAACGCCATGCTCAACGTTGCTGGCGGCGCGACATGGGTCAGCGTGCATCACGGCGGCGGGGTGGGCATGGGCTACTCGCAGCACTCCGGCGTGGTGATCGTCTGCGACGGCAGCGAAGCCGCCGACCAGCGCATCGCGCGGGTGTTGTGGAACGATCCGGGCACCGGCGTGATGCGGCATGCGGATGCGGGGTATGCACTTGCCAAGGCCTGTGCGCGGGAACAGGGCTTGAATCTCCCGATGGCCTGAAGCCTGCGGCTGGTTTGATTCGCGTCAAAGGGTTCAATACCCCGTCCCTTGCGACGGGGAGGCTTATTCCACCGATGACCGACCTTAGTTCGAGCGGCGCGGGAACCATTCGCGAGTTTTTTGCGGATTCGCCGCGATCCACCTGCGCGCCGCCTCGCGCGGCGCGACTTGATCGACGTTCACCATCCGGTCCATTTCCGTGACCGCATCGATCGAGAGCACGATGCGCTGCAACCGCGGCAGCACCTCCGGCGTGAGCTTCGCCTTCAGCCCGTTGCTGGCGACGAGAAAGGCCTGGTCGCCGTCGCCGAATACCTTCTGCGGATCGTCGAGAATGCGCAGTTGGTAGCTGGCGTTAAGCCACTGCGGCTGCCAGCCCGGCCTACGATCTCGCGGTCAGCGAGCATTTCCGGCTGCCGCGGGTTTGTTCCATCACCCCATTCAGTCGGCCCTATTCACGATGCCATTTTCACCGCGACCGTCTTTGGGTCGAAGACTTCATGGCGCGTGCAGGCTGTGCGCAGTACGGTCGACCGCTGGCACGGATATCGGAGGCCTCATGGCACGCATCGTTGCTCGGCTGGCGGCGATCGGTACGCTGTGGATGCTGGCGAGCGCGCCAGCCGCATCGCCGCAGCTGCAGTCGTCGCCGACCCTCCCGGCGAGACCCGCCGTGCAGGGCACGAGGGCCGGGGCGCAGGCGAACAAACCGCGGCCGGCGGCGATTTCCAGCGATCCGGCTCAACGTCCATCGGCGGCCAATCCGATCCCGAGTGCGGGACCTGCGAGGCAGCTGGTCGCCGCACCTGCACCAAAAGCTGTCAAACCCATCGCGCCGATCGCACCGAAACGGGTGCGGGACATCCTGGGTCGGCCGATTCCCGGCGCGGTCCAGGTGTCGCCCAACCGTGCCTATGATCCGGCGACCGGGCGCTACACACAGACGCTGCCGGCCACGCCGCCGCACTGATCGCCAGCCTGATGCGGGCCTCGCGCAGCCGCGTCCGCGCACAGCGCCCGCTTGCGCGCCGGTGTCAGTTGCTTGATCGCGTACTCGGCACGGCTTGCGCTGGCACGGTCTGGATGTGCGAACTGCGCAAGCAGTCGCAGCGGCGGATGCGAGCGCGTGTAGCGGGCGCCGCTGCCGGCGACATGCTGCGTATAGCGACGCGCGAGATCGGTGGTGATGCCGGTGTACAGGCTGCCACCGCGGCATTCGATGAGGTAGACAGACCAGACGGCCATGACCGCAGTGTAGCCGCGTCGATGCCGGCCATGGTGCGCGGCGACTGACAGCCGCGCGGAACAAGATCGCTGGTGCCGGCGCACCGGCCTTCCAGGCCGACACGCGCAAGCGCAGCTACAGCCGATTGACCCGCAACTTGCGCCCCTTGATCGTGCCCGCGCGCAGCCGTGCGAGCGCGTGGTCGGCCTGCGCACGCGCGATGGCGACGTAGGCGCGGGTGGCATAGACGTCGATCTTGCCGATCGCCGCGACCGCCACGCCGGCATCGCCGGTAAGTGCGCCGACGATGTCGCCGGGGCGCAGTTTGTCGCTGCGGCCGGCGTCGATGCGCAGCGTGGTCATTGCCGCTGTCGGTACGTTTTGCGCTTTGCCGGCGAGCGGCGCGACGCGTTCCCAGCGCAATGGCCGTCCCTGACGCTGCTCGATCGCATGCGCGCGCGGCACCTCGCGCGCCGTGCACAAGCTCAGCGCAAGGCCGCCGCGTCCAGCGCGACCGGTGCGGCCGATGCGATGCAGGTAGGTGTCGGCATCGGTCGGCAACGCGTAGTTGACCACTGCGGCGAGGTCCTCGACATCGAGCCCGCGCGCGGCCACGTCGCTGGCGACCAGCACGCTGCAGCTGCGGTTGGCAAAGCGCACCAGCACTTCGTCGCGATCGCGCTGCTGCATGTCGCCGTGCAGGGCGAGCGCGTCGAAGCCGTAGTGCGCGAGCGAGCTGACCAGCTCCTCGGTGTCGCGGCGCATGTTGCAGAACACCACGCAGGATTCCGGGCGGTATTGCAGCAGCAGTGCCGCGAGCAGGGGGGCCTTGCGGGTCGGGTCGATCTCGAAGAAGCGCTGGTCGATCGCCGCCGGCAGCGCACCGCCGTCGATGCTGACTTCCAGCGCATCGCGCAGCATGGCATTGCCGAGCGCGCGGATCGCATCGGGAAACGTCGCCGAAAACAACAGACTTTGCCGGTCTTTGGGCGTGCGTCCGGCGAGCTCGCGGATCGGCTCCTCGAAGCCCATGTCGAGCATGCGGTCGGCCTCGTCGAGCACCAGGGTGCGCACGCCGCCCAGATGCAGGGCCTGCTTGCGGGTGAGCTCCTGGATGCGCCCGGGCGTGCCGACGACCACGTGCGGGTCGTGGCTGAGCGACGCCAGCTGCGGACCGAGCGGAATGCCGCCGCACAGCACCGAAATTTTTAGATTGGGGATGGCGACTGCGAGCTTGCGCAGCTGCTTGCCGACTTGGTCGGCGAGTTCGCGCGTTGGGCACAGCACCAGCGCCTGAGTGCGGATCGCGGCGACGTCGAGTCGCTGCAGCAGACCGAGCCCGAACGCCGCGGTTTTGCCGCTGCCGGTCGGCGCTTGCGCGATCACGTCGCGGCCGTCGAGTATCGCCGGCAGCGCCTGCGCCTGCACCGGCGTCATCGCCGTGTAGCCGAGTGCGTCGATGCCCTGCAGCAGGGCGGGAATCAGCGGCAGGGTGGCGAACGGCGATGGCCTGGTCATGCGCCATGATCGCCGCATTGCGCCGCAACCGGGAGCCTGTACGGACTTTTTGGCATCGCAGACAGAAAACGAGGGCCTCTGAACAACGGTCATTGCGGGCCAGCGGCGGGCGGGATGAACAAAAATCGGCGTCATGCGCTCCACACGACCCATACCCGAGCGCACGGCGCGGTGGAGGTATCATGCGCTGCCGACACCGGTGCAACGTCACGGAGTACTGCTTGGACATCGCCGCGCACGCGCCTGCCACCGCCAGCCAGCTGCGCACGTTGTGCGCAAATTTCGTCACCCCGCATCTCGGCCGTGCGCTGTGGCAGCTCGCGAGCACCCTGCTGCCGTTCGCGGCGATCTGGGCGCTGATGGCCTGGAGCGTCGTCGCGGGATGGAACTACGCCTGGACCCTGCTGCTGGCGCTGCCGGCCACCGGCCTGTACGTGCGTATCTTCATCTTCCAGCACGACTGCGGCCATGGCTCGTACTTCGCCAGTCAGCGCATGAACGATCTGGTCGGCCGCTGCCTCGGTCTGGTCACGCTGTTCCCGTACGGCTATTGGAAAAAGACCCATGCCGTGCATCACGGCACCTCGGGCAATCTCGATCGCCGCGAGATGGGCGACATCGACACGCTGACCGTCGACGAATACCGCGCGCGATCGTGGTTCGGCCGCCTGTGCTACCGCCTCTACCGCAGCGCGCCGGTACTGCTCGGCATCGGGCCGGCGTACCAGTTTGTGATCAAGCATCGCTTTCCGTTCGACCTGCCGCTGGCGTGGAAGAAGGAGTGGGCCAGCGTGCTGCTCAACAATCTGATGCTGGTGCTGGTTGGCGGCGCGCTGGGCTTCGTGATCGGCTGGCACACGGTCGTGATGGTGCATCTGCCGATCGTGCTGGTCGCCGGCGCGCTGGGCGTGTGGCTGTTCTACGTGCAGCACACCTTCGAGGATGCCTACTGGACGCGCAAGGGCGAGTGGAATTCGCACCAGGCCGCGATCGCCGGCAGCTCGTTCTACGACCTGCCGCGGCCGCTGCACTGGTTTACCGGCAACATCGGCTACCACCACCTGCATCACCTGTCGACGCGCATCCCCAACTACCGGCTGCGCGAGTGCTACGAGTCCAGCCCGCTGCTGCAGCAGGCACCCAGGCTGACGCTGTGGTCGAGCCTGAAGAGCCTGCGCATGAAGTTGTGGGACGAGCAGCAGGGGCGGATGGTCGGTTTCTCTGTCGCACGCGACGCAGCGTCAGATGGCATTCGGCGCGATGGCCTGCGCGTCAGGCGTTAGCCGCCGACCACACGCAGCCGATCGGTGATCTCGCGTGTCGCACGGCCCTGGCGATGACCGAGCGCTTCAGCCGTTTCGACCAGCCAGCGCTTGGCGTCGTCCTCGCCGTCGACGTCCACGCGCCGCTCGAATTCGGGCTGCAGCGCGGCTTTTGCCGTCTCCACCTCCGCGAGCATCGCGTCGAAATGCCGAACCAGTTCGGCTTCTTCCTGAGCGTCGAGGACGCCTTGCTGACGCAGCTCGCTCAATTTTGCCAGCAATTCTTGGCGATTTTTTGGCGCATGCCCGGCGTCCATCGTGATTCAGGCGCCGGCATTGCCGAGGCCAAAGCCTGCCGACTGCGCCTGACCGAACAGCGAGCTGAAATTGAAGCTGCCGCCGCTGGCGTTTCCGCCGGATTCGCCGTCGATCGCGCTGCCGAGCATCGCGCCGATTTCCTTGCCGATCATCGCGCCCGCGGGACCGCCGAGCGCGGCACCAGCGATTTCACCGACGATGGAACCAATCTGGCTGCCCATGGTGATTTCTCCCGTTGGATGCTTTGGATGGAAGAGCGGGGTTGCGGGCGCGGCGCTGTAACGCGTGCCGTGCCGGCCTGTTTCATAGTCGATTGTCCCTGCCCGCGCACGCACGCCAAGCTAGGGCCGACCCTAGCAGGGTGTTGAAAAACGCACTTCCTGTGCGTTTTCAAGTCGCCCGTCCGGTCCATGCCCGGACGGGTCTGTCGACGAATCAAGCGCCCACGCGCTGGCTTCGCCGACGCGACCCTCCTTGGCCGCGCGAGCAGGGTGTTTTTCAACCCCCTGCTCGCCTTTCGGCACGTCTGCGCGCACGGATGCTGTTGCAGTTTGCGCACTGTCGGACTGCAGCATTCGCGCGGACGGTTTGTTGGTCGCCTGGATCGACAATCGTCCGCTGATGCTCGGCAAAGCCGAAAGTCTTGTTTATTCTAAATAGCGTTCAAGTTGAGACTAACAATCCAAGGCCATGCGGTGAGGCTGCGCAATCCTGCGGTGTTGGCGGCCAGACGAGGCAGGCCTG
>JBOHYD010000400.1:0-11688 GCA_050737635.1 Luteimonas sp.
CTTTGGCTGGCTGGAGAAATGCCGGCGCTTATGGAAGAACTGCGAGCGTAAGCTCAACACCAGCCTACAATTCATCCACCTCGCCTTTTTGGCGCTGTTACTCAGAAGATTTTAAACAGGCTCTTACAGGTGATCGACGTATTCGACCACCTCCAGCCCGAATCCGGCCAGTCCGACCTGCTTGCGCGGCGTGCCCAGCACGCGCAGCTTGCCGAGGCCGAGATCGGCGAGGATTTGGCTGCCGGCACCGTTGCGTCGCCATTGCGCCAGTGCGCCGCTGCGCGTGGGTGCACTCGCACCGACGTCCGCGCCGACGTCGCTGTGCGCGGTCTCGGATGGCGATCCGGCAGACGGGGGATGCGACGGCTCACGGATCCGCGCCAGCAGCGTCTCGCCGTCGATCCGCTCGCCCAGCAGCACCAACGCGCCGCCGCCCGCGTGCGCGATGGCGGCGAGTACCTCGCCGACCAGCGGGCCGAAATCCACGCGCTGCCAATGCAGTGCATCCGCCAGCGGATTGAGCAGGTGCACGCGCACCAAGGTCGGCGTCTGCGGATCGGCGTCGCCGCGCAGCAGCGCGAAATGCAATACGCGGCTGAGCCGGTCGCGGTAGGTGAACAGCCGGAAGCTGCCGTGGTCGGTGTCGATGTCGCGCGCGTCGATGCGCTCGACGGTGTGCTCGTGGTGCAAGCGGTAGCGGATCAACTCCTCGATCGAGCCGATCTTCAGGCCGTGCGCCTGCGCGAAGGCTTCCAACTCCGGTCGGCGCGCCATGCTGCCGTCGGCGTTGAGGATCTCGACCAGCACGCCGGCCGGTTCGAGCCCGGCGAGCATCGCCAGATCGCTCGCGGCCTCGGTGTGGCCGGCGCGCGTGAGCACGCCGCCGGGCTGGGCGGTCAGCGGAAAGATGTGGCCGGGCTGGGCGAGGTCGCGCGGCTGCGCGTCGGGCCGCACCGCGGTGCGCACGGTGTGTGCGCGGTCGTAGGCGGAAATGCCGGTAGTGACGCCTTCGGCCGCCTCGATGCTGACAGTGAAGTTGGTGTGCTGCGACGAGGTGTTGGCCTGCACCATCGGCGGCAGTCCGAGCTGCGCGCAACGCTCGCGGGTCAGCGACAGGCAGACCAAGCCGCGGGCGTGGGTGACCATGAAATTGATGTCGGTCGGCCTGACCAGCTCGGCGGCCATAATCAGGTCGCCCTCGTTTTCGCGATCCTCGTCGTCGACGATGACGACCATGCGGCCGGCGCGGAGTTCTTCGAGGAGTTCGGGGATCGGGGAGAAGGGCATGGGGTCGGGAGCGTGAGGTGGGGACAAGCAGCAGGAGTGAGGAGTGAGGAGTGAGAAACGAGTGATGGATCGCGGACATCCCGGAGGCTTGTGAATTACCGCAGTGCCGGGATTGGTTATGCCGTCATCCCGGCGCAAGCCGGGACCCAGCTTTCAGCCATCGGATCATCGCGCTCCGGCATTCGCTCCGACGCTGTCAGCCGGTTGCGTTGGTCTCTGCAGCAAGCGCTCGACATAGCGCGCAATCAGGTCGATCTCGAGATTCACCGCATCGCCGGCGCCGGTCTGCGCGAAGGCGGTGTGCGACACCGTGTGCGGAATCAGCGCCGCCTCGAAACCGTCGTCATCGACCCCGTTGACGGTCAGGCTGACGCCGTCGACGCAGATCGAGCCTTTTTGCGCGATGTATTTCAGCAGCGCAGCGGGCACTGCAAACCGCCAGCGTTGCGCGCGCGCATCGGCTTCGATCGACAGCACGCGGCCGACACCGTCGATATGGCCGCTGACCAGATGGCCACCGAGCCGGTCGCTGGCGCGCATCGCGCGTTCGAGATTGATCGCTGCGCCGATCGCCAGCGCGCCGAGGGTGGTCAGCGACAGGGTTTCGGTGGAGACATCGACGGCAAAACTTGCGGCATCGAAGTCGACGACCGTCAGGCACACCCCGCTGCACGCGATGCTCTCGCCGAGCGCGACCTCGGTGAATGGCAGCGTGCCCGCGGCGATGCGCAGCCGCACGTCGCCGCCGCGCGCCTGGCGCGCGAGCAATGCGCCGACGCCTTCGATCAGGCCAGTGAACATCTCAGCGCACCCGCATCAAACATGGTGCGGACAACGACTCGTCGATGAAGGTCTTACGCATCTGGCGCTCCCGAACTACCGACGGTGGGAAACGCTTCACGGCGCGACGCGACCGCACGCCAGTCTAAGGCGTACGGCGCAGTCTTCTTTCATCCGGACTTTCCGTAAGCTTGCGCTTACGACCGTCGGCTCCGGCATTCGACCGGATCTGCTGACCTCCCGGCATAACCGGCAGCGCTCGCGGGCTTGTGCGACGCATCGACTGAGCGACTGCCGCACCTACCGCCGGTGGGGAATCGCACCCCGCCCTGAAGACGTCTTGGTTGTGATGCCGTCGCAAGCTGCGGACCGGCGCGGCGAGTTTACCACCGCGTTGCGCGACGTCATTAGATCACTGCGCTTTGCAGTTCGCGCCTGCGCACGCGTGACGCAGCGGATGCCGATCACGCCGGCAGGCGTCGCGCGTGCACAAACAGCGGCCAGTGCAGGCGCCGCGTGGCATCCGGATCTACCCACGCAGCGGCGAAGGCGTCGGCATGCGCGGCGACGGGGTCGCTGCCGGTCGCCTCGCGACAGCGCTGCGTTGCCGAATAGCTGGCGAAATAGCCCAGCAGGCGCGACAGCGTCCAGTCGGCCTCGAGCCGGAACGCGGGCGCATCGATGCGCGCGAACGGCCAGTCGAAACCCGCATAGGCGTCGTCGACAAAGCCGCGCTCCGGCGGCCAGTCCGCGGCGATGTCGCGCTGGAACCGCGTGTTGACCGCAGCCAGCGCCGCCGGCACGACGATGTCCTGGTAACCCCAGGCCACCAGCACGCCGCCGGGCTTGAGCACGCGCGCGCACTCGTCGAAGAACCGCGCACGATCGAACCAGTGCAGGGCCTGCGCCACGCAGACCGCGTCGATACTGGCATCGGCCAGACCGCAGCGTTCGCCGGGTTCGACCGCAAATACGACGTTGTCCAGCACCGGCGCCCTTGAAATCTGCGCGGCGCTGGGATCGGTCGCGTAGACACGATCGAAGCGCGCGCCGAGATCGCCGCTGGCCTGGCCACTGCCGCAGCCGGCTTCCCACGCCTGTGCCTGCGATGGCGCGATCGATGCGATCCAGTCGAACAGCGCCTGCGGGTATTCGGGGCGCGCGCTGGCATAGTCTGCGGCGACTGCCGAGAAATGGTCTTTGAATCCCGGCGCTGGATCCCGGTTCACCGCTGCGCGCTCATTCGCATTTTCTCGCCCTTTGTTGTGCGTAGGAGCGCCCCATGGGCGCGATGAAGCGTTATCGGTACGTCCATCGCACCCATGGGGTGCTCCTACACAGGCCTGTCCGGCTGCAGCAGCAGACGCAGGTCGTCGCCGATGCGCCGCGTGTCAACCGTACGCAAGCGCAGGCGCTGCGCCATCGCGTCGATGCCAAGTCCGCCGAGCAGCGCGCGCGCGCGATCGCCGAGCAATACCGGCGCGAGATACAGCAGCAGTTCGTCGACAAGGTTTGCGGTGAGCAGCGCGCCGGCCAGCGTCGCGCCGGCTTCGACCTGCACCTCGTTGATGCCGCGCACGGCCAGCTCGCGCAGCACCGCGTCGAGGTCAAGCCTGCCGTCGATCACCGGCACATGCACATGATCGGCGGCGAAGCCGCGTGGCGGTTTGGCATCCGGCGCATGCACGTACAGCGTCGGCGCATCGCCGTCGCGCACGCGGCCGCGCGTGGCGGTCGCGAGACCGGCATCGAGCACCACGCGCAACGGCGGTACGAACGGCGTGTTGTCGTCGAAGCGCACGGTGAGCTGCGGGTCATCGGCCAGCACCGTGCCCGACCCGGTCAGGAGCGCGCCGCTGCGTGCGCGCCAGCGCATCACGTCATCGCGCGACGCCGCGCCGCTGATCCATTTCGAGTCGCCGTTGGCCATCGCGGTGCGGCCGTCGAGGCTCATCGCCAGCTTGATCCGCAACCATGGCCGCCCGCGCTCGACGCGCGACAGAAATCCGCGATTCAACGCGCGCGCCTGTGCTTGCATCAGGCCGTGTTCGACCGCGACGCCGGCGGACTGCAGCCTCTCGAAACCCTTGCCGTCAACCTGCGGAAACGGATCGCGCATCGCCGCGACCACGCGCGCCACGCCGGCGGCGATCAGCGCATCGGCGCAGGGGCCGGTGCTGCCGGTGTGCGCGCAGGGTTCGAGCGTCACGTAGGCGGTCGCGCCGCGAGCACCGTCGCCTGCCGCCTGCAGTGCCAACACTTCCGCATGCGCCTCGCCCTGGCGCTGGTGCCAGCCCTCGCCGACGACCATGTCGCCATGGGCAAGCACGCAGCCGACCATCGGGTTGGGTTTGGTTGTGTATGCCGCGCGCTCGGCCAAGCGCAGTGCGCGGGCCATCATGGCGTGGTCGGTGGCGGTGAAGTCGTTCATGGCAGGTCCGATGACTGCGGATCGCCGCGCTCGATGGCAGCGGCGCTGGCGTAAGGGTACAGCGCGATATCGCAGACTCGGCACGCCACTGGCTTGCTGCCCTCATCCGCCCTTCGGGCACCTTCTCCCGGAGGGAGAAGGAAACAGCCGCTGTATCAGCGTTTTCTGCCCTTTTCGACATGCTTGTCGATCGGCACGATATCCGCCCCGAGCAGCGGCAGCTGGCCTTCGCCGGGCAGGTCGCGTTCGAGGCGATCAAGCTCCTCGCGGAAATCGGCGACGTCCTCGAACGAGCGGTACACCGACGCGAAGCGCACATAGCCGACGTGGTCGAGCTTGCGCAGCTCGGCCATCACAAACTCGCCGACGCGGCGCGATGCGATCTCGCGTTCGGTGGTCATGCGCAGCTGATGGATCACCTCGCGCACCGCGGCTTCGACGTGCTCCTCGGCAACCGGCCGCTTGTTGAGCGCGCGGTCGAAACCAAGCCGCAGCTTGCGCGCATCGAAGGTGTCACGGCGGCCGTCGGACTTGATGATCACCGGCAGCTTCAGCTCGATCGTCTCCATCGTGCTGAAACGCTCGCCGCAGGCCTCGCACTCGCGCCGGCGACGGATCGTCGCGCCGTCGTCGCTGACGCGCGAGTCGATGACCCGGGTATCGACGTGCTGGCAGAAGGGGCAGTGCATGGCTAGGGGCGAGTGGGGAGGAGCGAGGAACGAGGAACGAGTGTGGGGCACATCGCGCGATGTGCGGGCGGTCCCACTCGTTTCTCGTTCCTCATCACTCGTTCCTCAGCCGTAGACCGGAAACTCAGCGCACTGCTGCTCGACCTTGCCGCGCACGTCGGCGATCACCGCCTCGTCCTTCGGCGCGTCGAGCACGTCGCAGATCCAGTTGGCGAGCGCCACGCAATCGGCCTCCAGATAGCCGCGCGTGGTCACCGCGGGCGTGCCGATGCGCAGGCCGGAGGTCACGAAAGGTTTTTCCGGATCGTTGGGCACGGCGTTTTTGTTGACGGTGATGTGCGCCTTGCCGAGGGCGGCTTCGGCCGCCTTGCCGGTGATGCCCTTGCCGATCATGTCGACCAGCATCAGATGGTTCTCGGTGCCGCCGGACACGATTCTGTAGCCGCGCGCGATGATCGTCTTGGCCATCGCCTGCGCGTTCTTGACCACCTGCTGCTGGTAGGCGGCGAACTCCGGCTCCAGCGCCTCCTTGAACGCAACCGCCTTGGCGGCGATGACATGCATCAGCGGGCCGCCCTGGATGCCGGGGAAGATCATCGACTGCAGCTTCTTCTCGATCGCCTCGCCGGCCGACCCCATACCAGCATGGCTGGCGAGGATGATGCCGCCGCGCGGACCGCGCAGGGTCTTGTGGGTGGTCGAGGTGACGACGTGCGCGTGCGGCAGCGGGTTCGGGTACACGCCGGCGGCGACGAGACCGGCGACGTGCGCCATGTCGACAAACAGGTAGGCACCGACCTTGTCGGCGATCGCGCGAAAGCGCGCCCAGTCGACCACCTGCGAGTACGCGCTGAAACCGGCGACGACCATCTTCGGCTGGTGCGCGACGGCGAGACGTTCGACGGCGTCGTAGTCGATCAGGCCGTGCTCGTTGACGCCGTACTGCGCGGCGTCGAAGAGCTTGCCGCTGATATTGACCTTGGCGCCGTGGGTGAGATGACCGCCGTGGGCGAGCGACATGCCGAGGATCTTGTCGCTCGGCTCGAGCAGCGCGAGGTAGACGGCCTGGTTGGCCTGCGAGCCGGAATGCGGCTGCACGTTGGCATACATCTGGTCGTAAGGCGGGGCACCGAACAATTGCTTGACGCGGTCGATCGCCAGGGCTTCAGCGATGTCGACGTACTCGCAGCCGCCGTAATAGCGCTTGCCCGGATAGCCTTCGGCATACTTGTTGGTGAGCTGGCTGCCCTGCGCTTCCATCACCCGTGGGCTGCAGTAGTTTTCCGACGCGATCAGCTCGACGTGGTCTTCCTGGCGACGGGTTTCGGACGCGATCGCCGCGGCCAGTTCGGGGTCGTAATCTTGGATGCGGGCGTCGCGGGGGAACATCGGAGCTCCAGGATCTGCCGTTCGGTGCGCGATTGTAGCGCCGCCGTCGCGGACCATGATCCGCAGCCGTCTCCCGCCCGGCCTGCCAGCAGTTTGCACATACACGAAGGGCGCGCCTCGCGGCGCGCCCTTCGTGCACAAGCTTTGCCTCAGCGCCTCAGCGGTGGAACACCAGGTCGGCGATGATGCCGGTGGTCAGCGCGACCAGCAGAAAATCGCCGGCGTCGCTGCGCCGCCAGCCGTAGCCGCGCGGCGGCGAACGCAGGCCATAGGGGCGGTAGTCGTTGACGATATAGGTCGGGCCATAGCCGCGGTCGTAGTAGCGCGCGCCGCGCGACCAGCGCGGATGCCTCGGGCCGTGATACACGGCCTTCGCCGGATGGCGGTAATAGCCATCGCGGTAGACCGGCCGCGGCACGTGCCGATAGTACGTGCGGCGGTCGTCGCGACGGTCGTGGCGATAGCCATCACGGTAACCGTCCCGATAAGCATCACGGCGGCCGTAGCGGCCGTAGTCGCGATCGTGGTGACCGTCATG
Organism: Luteimonas sp.; assembly: GCA_050737635.1. Lineage (GTDB taxonomy): Bacteria > Pseudomonadota > Gammaproteobacteria > Xanthomonadales > Xanthomonadaceae > Luteimonas. The sequence continues at coordinate 7,115 of JBOHYD010000400.1, forward strand.
GCCGCGCGAATACTCGCGCTTGTCGTAACGATCGTGGCCGCGGTCGCGACGGTAGTCCTGAGCCAGCGCCGGAGCGGCCATCGAGGCCAGCACCAGCAGCAGCGCGCCGAGCTTGAGGGGAAATTTCATGGTGATCAGTCTCCGTGGGCGGGGGTGCGGGGCCAAGCATCGGTCAGCACGGCTGAATCGCATCCCGCCAAATGCGGCCTGCGAAAACTCCGTTAAGACGCCAGCCAGCTGCAGCCGCCCGGTATAATTTGCGACTTGTCGCGCGAATGACCATTCGCCTGCGCGCCTTTCGCCCCCAGCGTGCCGCCGCCGCGCGGCGCCCGCGCGCGCCGCGCCGCTCTCCCGGAGTTCCCATGTCGCAATACATCTACACCATGAACGGCGTCAGCAAGACCGTGCCGCCGAAGCGCCAGATCATCAAGGACATCTCGCTGTCGTTCTTCCGTGGCGCCAAGATCGGCCTGCTCGGCCTCAACGGCTCGGGCAAGTCGACGGTGCTGAAGATCATGGCCGGCGTCGACCAGGACTTCGTCGGCGAATCGCGCGCCGCGCCCGGCATCAAGGTCGGCTATCTCGCGCAGGAGCCGCAGCTCGACGCCGAGCACACCGTGCGCGAGGCGGTCGAGGTCGGCGTTGGCGAAGTGCTCAGCGCGCAGGCCGAACTCGACGAGGTCTACGCCGCCTACGCCGAAGAGGGGGCGGATTTCGACAAGCTCGCCACCCGGCAGCAGCGGCTCGAAGCGATCCTCGCCTCGGGCGATGCGCACACCCTCGAACACCAGCTCGACGTCGCCGCCGACGCACTGCGCCTGCCGCCGTGGGACGCCAAGATCGGCAACCTCTCCGGCGGCGAAAAGCGCCGCGTCGCGCTGTGCCAGTTGCTGCTGCAGAAGCCGGACATGCTGCTGCTCGACGAGCCGACCAACCACCTCGACGCCGAATCGGTCGAGTGGCTGGAGCAGTTTCTCGCGCGCTACACCGGCACCGTGGTCGCGGTCACCCATGACCGTTACTTTCTCGACAACGCCGCCGAATGGATCCTCGAGCTCGACCGCGGCCGCGGCATCCCGTGGAAGGGCAACTACACCGACTGGCTCACGCAAAAGGACGCGCGCCTCAAGCAGGAGGATTCTCAGGAAAAATCGCGGCAGAAGGCGATCGCGCGCGAGCTCGAATGGGCGCGCAGCAATGCCAAGGGCGGCCGCAGCAAGGGCAAGGCGCGGTTGGCGCGGATCGAGGAGCTGCAGGCGGTCGATTACCAGAAGCGCAACGAGACCAACGAGATCTTCATCCCGCCCGGCGAACGCCTCGGCAGTTCGGTGATGGAGTTCAAGGCGGTGAGCAAGTCGTTCGGCGACCGCCTGCTGATCGACGAGTTGAGCTTCATCGTGCCGCCCGGCGCGATCATCGGCATCATCGGCCCCAACGGTGCCGGCAAGTCGACGCTGTTCAAGATGATCACCGGCCAGGAAACCCCGGACAAAGGCCAGATCTCGCGCGGCCCGACGGTCAACATCGCCTACGTCGACCAGAGTCGCGAGACGCTGGAAGGCAACCACAACGTGTTTCAGGAAGTCTCCGGCGGTGCCGACATCCTCAACATCAACGGCGTCGAGATCCAGTCGCGCGCCTACATCGGCCGCTTCAATTTCCGCGGCCAGGACCAGCAGAAGCTGGTCGGCACGCTGTCCGGCGGCGAGCGCGGCCGCTTGCACCTGGCCAAGACCCTGCTGCAGGGCGGCAACGTGCTGCTGCTCGACGAACCGTCCAACGACCTCGACATCGAAACCCTGCGCGCGCTCGAAGACGCGCTGCTGGAGTTCCCCGGCAACACCTTCGTGATCTCCCACGACCGCTGGTTTCTCGATCGCATCGCGACCCACATCCTCGCCTTCGAGGGCGACAGCCACGTCGAGTTTTTCCAGGGCAACTACCGCGAATACGAAGAAGACAAAAAGCGCCGTCTCGGCGAGGAAGGCGCGCAACCGCACCGGCTAAGGTTCAAGGCGTTGAAGTGACGCAGTGGCGCGCGCACGACGTGCGCGCCTTTGCCACTGCGTCATCCCGGCGAAAGCCGGGATCCATCCGGCAGATTGCGGAAGTCAAGATGGGTCCCGGCTTGCGCCGGGATGACGAGCAAAAGATTTGCAGGTCGCAAACGTCAAAATGGGTCCCGGCTTGCGCCGGGATGACGAGCAAAAGTTTTGCAGGTTGCAACCGTCAAGATAGGTCCCGGCTTGCCCCGGGATGACGAGCAAAAGAACAAAGCAAAAAACGAGCGCAATGTCACTACCGCCATGACCTTCACCAGCACCCTCGCCCGCCGCTGGGCCGACGCCAACTCCCTCGTCTGCGTCGGGCTAGACCCGGAGCCTGCGAAGTTCCCGAAAATTTTCGCCGATCACCCCGACGCGACCTTCGCGTTCTGCCGCGACATCGTCGACGCCACCGCACCGTACGTGTGCTGCTTCAAACCGCAGATCGCGCATTTCGCCGCGCGCGCGGCCGAGGGCGCGCTGCAGCGGCTAATCGCTCACATCCACGCCGCGCACCCCGGCATCCCGGTGATCCTCGACGCCAAGCGCGGCGACATCGGCAGCACCGCGCAGCAGTACGCCGCCGAGGCCTTCGACCGCTACGCCGCCGACGCCGTCACCGTCAATCCGTATCTCGGCCGCGACTCGGTGCAACCGTTCCTCGATCGCGCCGACAAGGGCGTGGTGATCCTGTGCCGCACCTCCAATCCGGGTGCCGCCGACCTGCAGGACCTGGACGTTTGCGCTGCCGGCAAACCGACGCATCCGCTGTATCAGCATGTCGCCGAGACCATCGCGCGCGACTGGAATGGACACGGCAACTGCACGCTGGTGGTCGGTGCCACGTGGCCCGAACAGCTCCGCGAGGTGCGCGCGATCGTCGGCGACATGCCGCTGTTGGTGCCCGGCATCGGCGCGCAGGGCGGCGACGTGGAAGCGGTGATCCGCAGCGGCCGCAGCGCCGACGGCACCGGCCTGGTGATCAGCTCGTCGCGCGCGATCGCGTACGCGTCGGGCGGCGACGATTACGCCGATGCGGCCGCGGCGGCGGCAAGAATGCTGCGCGACGAGATCAACCGCTACCGCTGATCTTGCTCCCCTTCTCCCTTCGGGAGAAGGTGGCGCGAAGCGCCGGATGAGGGCACGCGGTCGCGGTCGCATGACCTGACGGCGCCTCCCCTCAGCCGCCTGATGGCGGCTTCGGCCTTCTCCCAAAGTCAAAGCCGTGCAAGGGCGCGCAGCGTGGCAATCGGGAACCGCAGCCAGATTGCGACATAGACCGCCAGCCGCATCAGCAGCCCGCGCCGCGGCGCCTCGAACTTGCCGAAATACCGCGCCAGCCCGCGGTGCTTGTGCCATTCGACAAACAGCGGCCGCGCGCGGCTGGACACGCCGCGCAGGTGGGTCACGCGCACGTCGTTGGCGACCGCGACCAGCGCGCCGACGTCGCGTGCGCGGCGGCACAGGTCGAGATCTTCAGCGTGCAGGCGATAGCGCTCATCGAAGCCATCGATGCGCGCGAACAACCCGCGCGGCAGCAGCATCAGCGCGCCAGAGATCGCATCGACAGGCTGCAAGGTCGTAGCGTGGTCGATGGCGATGTCAAGCCTGCGTGACTTCGAGCCAGCCAACGCCGCGCCAAGCCTGCCTGCAAACGGGCTTGCCAACATACCCACAAAATCCGGATCGCGCCGCCGCGCCGCGCCGTCACGCACGCCTGCCGCATCGACGAGATCGGTGCCGATCAGCGCCTCGCTGCCGCCGGCCAGCGCGTGCGCACGCAGCCGTGTGAGCGTGTCGCGATCGACCAGGCAATCCGGGTTGACGAATGCCAGCCACGGCGCATCGCAATCGCGCACGCCCTGGTTGCAGGCGACGGCAAAACCGGGATTGTCGGGATTGCCGATGAAGCGCACGCGCGCATCGGCGGCGGCGTGGCGCTGCACGATCTGCAGCGAGCCGTCGGTGGAACTGTTGTCGACGACGCGTATCTGCGCGACGCCGTCGGCATCGCGCAACCGGGACAGGCAGTCGTCGATGGTCGCGGCGCTCTCGTGGCTTACCACGACGGCGGCGATGGTGGCGGTGGGGTTCACGGCAAATGCACGCTCACCCTAACTCTTACCCGCACGCGGAAGCGGGAATGGCGCGGTGGTTTTGCGCGCACTGTCGGCATCGGCCGCAGCGTGCGTGGCGGCGGCGTCGGCAAACAGCTCGCGCTGCACCAGCGCCGGCTCGAGCGCGGCGTGGTGGCGGGTCATCGCATGGCGCGCGTCGCGCAGCGGGTCGCGCATCAAAAACTCCGCCAGCCGTGCGTACCAGTTCGGCCAGCGCGCAGCGAGCGCGTCGAGGTCGCCGTCGGCGGGGCCGCCCTCGCCGCCGCGCGCGACAAACGCGGTCTCGCACAACGCATTGCGCCAGCCCAGGCCGGATAGGCGCAGCGACAGGTCGATCAATGCCGCGTACCACGACCCGTAGCTCGCCGCGTCCAGGCCACCGGCTTTTTGGCGCGCGCGGCCGCGCAGCAGC
>JBOHYD010000401.1:0-4124 GCA_050737635.1 Luteimonas sp.
TCGCCAGTCCGGTCCATGCCCGGACTGTCTCCCGACGAATCAAGCGCTTACGCGCTGGCTCCGCCGATGTGACCCTCCTTGGACGCCCTAGCAGGGTATTTTTCAACACAACACCTTGCTAGCAACGAGCGAAGAGAGGTGAGTGGAGGGGTGAGAAACGAGAGAGCAAACTTCTTCGAGCAGCCTGGCTCTCACTCATTTCTCACTCCTGTTCACTCATTTCTGACTCAACTGCCATGAACCGCACCGCCGCCGCCCTGCGTCAACGTCTCGCGCTGCTGGCACGCCCGCGCCAGCCCGAGCTATTGCCTGCCCTGCTCCACCGCCGCCGCGTGTATCTGTTGCCGAGCGGCTTCGGCGGGTTCTTCGGCGCGCTGCTATTGACGATGGGCGTCGGCGCGCTGAACTACAACAACAATCCGGCGCTGCTGCTATGCCTGCTGCTCGCCGCCGCCGCGCACACCAGCCTGTTTGCCGCGCATCTGCAGCTCAGCGGGCTGCGCGTGATCGCGATCGACGCCGCGCCGGTCGCCGCCGGCGTGCCGCTGCTAGTGCGCGTGCATGCGCGCGCCGAGCGCGGACGCGAGCGTCGCGGCTTGCGCGTGCAGCACGCCGGCGTCGCATCGGTGCTGTCGCTCGACGATGGTAGCGGCGAGGCCACACTGGTGCTGCCGACCGCGCGGCGCGGCTGGTTCGATCTCGACCGCATCCGCATTTCGACCACGCGCCCGCTCGGTCTCGCGCTGGCCTGGGCCTATGTGTGGCCGAGCGAGCCGCTGCTGGTCTATCCGGCCCCGGAAACCGACGGTCCACCGCTGCCCGAAGGCTCCGGCGACAACGCGCAGGCGCGGCTGCATCCGTCCGGCGACGACGTCCACCATCTGCGCAGCTACCGGCGCGGCGATGCGCGTCGCGCGATCGCGTGGAAGCCGTCGGCGCGCCGCGACACCCTGCTGGTGCGCGAATACGAGCAGCCGCAGGGAGCCGACGTGGTGCTCGACTGGCTTAGCGTGTCGATGCTGCCCTACGAAGACCGCATCCGCCGGCTGGCGCGCTGGGTCGACCAGGCCGAACGCGACGGCCGTCGCTACCGTCTGCAATTGCCGCTGCAGCCGGCGCTCGGCCCGGCGCACGGTGCCGACCATCGTCACGCCTGCCTGCGTGCGCTGGCGCTGTTGCCGGAGCAGGCGACGTCGGTGCGTCGTGCGTATGGCCGCTGACGCGCAAGCAATGCCGACCGGTGCCGCACCGGACGCCGTCACGCAGCGCATCGCGCTCGATGCGCAGGCGCGACTGTGGGCGCTGATGGCCACCGCCGGCTGCATGCTGCCACTGCTGCTGCAGCTGCGACCGATGACCGCGACGGTGATCGCCGCGGCCGGCGTGGCCGCGGGCGCGACGTCGATGCGCGGCCGCGTGCCGAGCGCGTTCAAGCTGCTGGTCGCCGCGCTGCTGGTCGGCTACGTGCTGTTCGCATCGCGTTTCGCGCTCGGCCGCGACACCGGCTGCGCGATGCTCGCGGCGATGTTGGCGCTCAAGCCGCTCGAACTGCACACCCTGCGCGACGCGCGCAGCCTGCTCGGGTTTGCGCTGTTCGCGCCATTCGCGACCTTTCTGCTCGACCAGGGCCCGCTGTCGCTGCTGCTCGGTCTGGCCGGCACGGTGCTGGTGCTGATGGCGCTGCTGCGGCTCACCGACCTGCAGACCGGTGACCTCGCGCAGACCGCGTCGCCGTTCAGCCGCTTCGCCAGCGTGATGCGGCTGATCGCGATCGGGCTGCCGCTGGCGCTGACGGCGTTCTGGCTGTTTCCACGCATCGCCACGCCGCTGTGGGGCGCGCCCGAACGCGCGCTCGCGCGGCCCGGTCTCTCGGACCGGATGTCGCCAGGCGAATGGATCGACTTTTTGACCGACGACAGCCCCGCGGCGCGGGTGAAATTTTTCGGCGCGACCCCGGCCACCGCGCAGATGTACTGGCGCGGCCCGGTACTGTGGAATTTCGACGGCCGCACCTGGACGCAGCCGCGTTGGTTTCGTCATCTGCCGGCCGCTGCGGTCGCGCCGAGCGCGCAGGTCTGGGACTACCAGATCGAGATCGAGCCCACCGATCGTCGGCAACTGGTCGCCCTCGACCTGCCGCTGTCGGCACCTGACGGCTCACGCCTGTCGCTGGACTATGGCTTGTTTGTCGATCGCCCGCTCGGCGCGCTGACGCGCTGGCGGATGCGCTCGTCGCCGCCGGCCGCGTTCGAGCCGCAACTGAAGACCGTGCTGCGCCAGGCCGCCTTGCGGTTGCCCGATGGTTTCAACCCGCGCACTGCCGCGCTCGCGCGGCAGTGGCGACGCGAGGCCGGCGGCAACGATGCCGCGATTGTCAATCGCTTTCTGGCCTGGGTGCGCCGCGATTTCGCGTACACCCTCGACACCCCACTGCTCGGCCGCCATTCGGTCGACGAGTTCCTGTTCGAGCAGAAAGCCGGCTTCTGCGAGCACTTCAGCGCGTCGTTTGTGGTGACCATGCGCGCCGCCGGTATCCCGGCGCGCGTGGTTACCGGCTATGTCGGCGGCTACCGCAACCGCTACGGCGACTACTGGCTGGTACGCCGCTCCGACGCGCATGCGTGGGCCGAGGTGTGGCTGGCGGCGCGCGGCTGGGTGCGCGTCGACCCGACCGCGGCGGTCGCGCCCGAACGCATCTACGACACCCTCGCCGACCGCGCACCGGGCAATTTCGGCGCATTCGCCGGGCTGTCGCCGGTGATCGACATGGGCGATTTTCTGCGTCGCGGCTGGAACGATTTTGTGCTCGGTTTCGATGCGTCGCGGCAGCAGCGCATCCTGCAGCCGTTCGGCATCGACGAGATCGACGACAACCAATTGGTCGCGCTGTTCTGCGCGATCGCCGGCCTCGCACTGGCGTGGATGCTGTGGCTGACCACACGCAGCGAACGCGAGCGCGATCCGCTGCTGCGCGCCTGGCACCGGCTCGATGCGCGCTACCGCCGGCTCGGCCTGTCGCGCGCGCCGCACGAGACCGCCAACAATTGGGCCGCGCGCATCGCGGCCGCCAAGCCGCAGTCCGCCCTGCCTGCGCTTAGCGCGCGTTTCGTCGCTTGGCGCTACGCTCACCATCGCGAGCGTACACAGGGTGGCAGCGCGCTAAAGCGGCTGATCGGCGATCTGCGACGCCACCGCCCATGACGTCCCAGCGCTCCACGCCAGCCGCCCCGCGCCGCCATCGCCAACCCGCAGCACCGATCCATCCGGAGAGTCTTCGATGAACATCCGACCGTTTGCCGCCGCCAGTCTCGCACTGCTGCTCAGCGCCTGCGTCACTCAACCCAAGCCGCTGCAGGGCGCGTACACCGAGATCACTCCGCGCGAGGCCGTCGACCGCGACAGCACCGGGACGACCGTGCGCTGGGGCGGTCGCATCGTGCAGGTCGAGCCGAAGGAAAACACCACCTGCTTCGAGATGGTCGCCACGCGCCTGACCGCCAGCGGCCGGCCGTACTACTATACGCAAGACGACACCGGCGGCCGCTTCATCGCCTGCCGCACCGGCTTCTACGATCCGGCGGTGTTCGAGAAGAACCGCGAAGTCACCTTCACCGGCCGTCTCGACAGCTATCAAAACCGCCGCATCGGCGGCTACGACTACCGCTTCCCGCACATCACCGCTGACGTCGTCTACCTGTGGCCGGTGCGCGAACGCGTCAACCTAATCACCCACCCGGCACCGTGGCCATGGTGGGGGTATTGGTGAGCTGGTCCAGCCTCGCGAAGCAAAGCGCCTGAGCCGGGAGACGACGCACAGAAGCGATCGACGCTGGCGATAAAACCGCTCATCTCGAAGATTTTCCACGCGCGTATGGAAGGCGGTCTCGACCTGTTCGTCGATGGACTCGGCTTTGCCTCGTCCATCGCGGCGACTCGCTGGCTGTCGTCAAATGCGACGGAAGGCGTACCTCGTAAGGCGCTGAATTCGCGGCAAAAGACCGGCCGCAGATCGCGATCGAGACCGACACGATCGACGACCGGTATGTCTAAATCTCCACGCGACGCTCGACCGACCCGCCCCGAGCCGGTTAAAGCGTTGCTTGCGTGTCGGATTTGCCCTTGAC
>JBOHYD010000402.1:0-7374 GCA_050737635.1 Luteimonas sp.
GATCTACACGCACGTTGCCATCGACAAGCTGCAGCGGATCCACGCGGCCACGCATCCGGCGGGGAAGCTGGCGCGGCGCCCGGAAGACCCGCCCCCACAGGAGGAATAGAATGGCCCTGACGCACACCCGGAGACCGGCCATGGCCGCCCCCAAACTCAAGCACGATGAGGCCGCGACGTTGAAGGCCGAGGCCAAGGCGATGATCGACCGCCTTCCGGACAAGGGACTGGACTGGGATCGACTGGCCTACCACATGAGCGTGCGTGGCGATATCGAAGCGGGCCTGGCCGACATTGAGGCCGGCCGCGTGTACACGACCGAGCAAATGCGGGCGATGTTCGGTCTGAGCGAGTGAGAGTCATCTGGAGTGACCGTGCCCTGCGCCGGTTGCAGGAACTGCACGATTACATCGCTCGCGACCAGCCGATCAATGCGCGTCGCGTGATCCATCGCCTGTTGATGCGGGGCGAACAGCTGGCGCAGCAGCCTCGTTCGGGGCGGGTGGTGCCGGAGTACGACGATCCCGGGTTGCGCGAGCTGATCGACGCGCCGTATCGCATCTTGTACGTGATCGGAACCGAACAAGTAACGGTGCTGTCAGTGCGCCACGGTGCGGAGCAATTACCCGAGCGGTGGACGATGCTGTAGGCCGTAGCTTAGCGCCTGCGGCGCTCAAGCCGATCTTGGACACGGTATCGCCACCGGGAACCTCCTTCGCGCGTCGGCTTAACCGCTGCGCGGTTCAAGCCGAACGCGACCAGCGGCGCCGCGATCGGACGCGAACAGCCACGGCAACACCGAACCCACCCAGCCTCATCGCGATCGGACCGATCAGAACGAATGGGTCAGCGCCCTGCTGCGCAGCGCGCTGTGCGTTGTCGGTCCGGGGGTCAATCGGCCTGGCGGCCGATTGAACATAACGCTGCGTTACGCAAACCGCCGGTCTGTCACGCTGCTTGCGATGCTGCCATGGGCTAACAGCGTGTTCGCAGGCAAGCGCCGCGCCAGCCCGGCGCTTCGCGTAACAAGCGTTCATGTCTGGCGCCCCCGGAAGATCAAAGGCCAATCAAACAACAGCAAGCGTGGGCGCGTGTGCTGCGCACACCCACCCACAGTCATGCTGGTGCGCGCCGCTGCGCGTCGCGCCCGCTTCGTGAAGCCTTGCGCGGCTGCGCGTGGACCGGCTGCCATCGCTTCGGCCAGATCATCGCCACGCGCTTGCACGCGTGCTGCGCACGCCTACACAGCCGCGTGCGCGCTGCGCGCCCACGTCCGCACGTGAGGTCTCCCGGCGCGTCGGCTTAACCGCTGCGCGGTTCAAGCCGAACGCGCTTCGTGGCCACGGCGATCAGCAGCCAGGGCCGAGCGAGCGGCTAAGGAAAAACCGGGCCGGCCGGGCTGATCTATGAAGCTGTGACGAATCGGCTTATCGCGCTGCGGCTTGACGTGCGCCGGTGCGTAGGCCAAAAAGGCGCGTCTGGAAAATTTTGCCCGGCCCGGAACCCGCCTCAATGCCCGCAGCGCTCGCAAGTCCTTGCCGCATCAAGCAAAAACGCCGCTGGGTACGACGACCCACGTCAGGGCGAAGTGTTTATGCCTATGTCGGGGGGAATCCGATTAGCCGCGTAGATCCGTTAGGTTTGCGTGCCAAGTGCGAATGTACGGGCAATGGTGGAGCCAATATCAATATCAATCTCAAATTCAAAGGCGATGGTGCAACGCCAGGAGTGATCGCCGCCATGAGATCGTCGATTGAAAGTCGATGGTCTGCTGCTGGATTCAATGTCACAACAAGCATTGGCGGATGGCGTGCTTCAACGATCAATGTCCCAGCCGGGAATGGCCGTTCTTTTGTACAAGGGAATGGTGGCACGTGGTATGGAGGCGAAGATCCTTGGGTTTCAGCACATGAGGCGGGCCACCTCATGAGGTTGGATGATCGCTACACCGAGACCACTCCCGGAGTCACTACCCCACAACCTGGATGGGAAGGAACGATCATGGCCGAGCACATGGGCGCGGTAACTCCGGTAGATCGACAAGGAATACTTGATGCATTCGGCTGCAAGTAAATGGCGACGACAGCCAATGAGTATGATTAATCGATTTTTCGCAACGCTCATAGCGTTGAGTCTCTTGCTAGGTTGCGCAAGTGGTCGCGCCAATGACTCACTGTCGAATCGCGTCTCTAGGCTCGTTGATGAAACAACCAAGTCGGCACGATCACAAGAAAAGGCATTGACGGAACTTGGAAAGCTCGGGCAACCAGCGGTGCCTTATCTTGTTGGTCACCTCGGCGACATGCGGCCCTTGGCTAGATCGGAGATTAGCCTCACCAATAGCGCCTCAAATTCGTTTGAGGGATTGCGGCATTACAGCCCTGATACGGTGCACGATGCACTAGCTGCAATTCTTAATCAGATCACTGGCAAAAGTTTTGAGTTCGTTTACAACGGCGCTACGCCCGAGGAGCGTGAGAAAAATCGCCACAATTGGATTGACTGGTGCAAGTCGGCTTATCCGAATGAAGCCGAAGAATGCAGCGGTAAGCCATAAACTGAAGAAATGAGAAAAGGGGCCAGGGCAAATATCAGGCCGCGGCGCAACCTGCGTCGAATGAAGATCGAACCCTGCCCTTACCGGCGGGGTTTTTGTTTTAGCCGCTGCTCTCAGCTGCCGGTGCCTTGTTCCCAGCGGCGGGCATCGTGCTTGAGCACCAACCCTTCCAGCAGATGGCGGGCAATGGCGCGCTCTTCCTGCGGCAACTTGCTGATCGCCTCGAACTGGCGTTGCAGATCGTCGGCAATGGGCCGCTCGCTGGCGTCGAACACCAGTGCGTCGGTCGCGCAATCCAGCGCCAGGGCCATCTTCTTGAGGCCGTCCATGGACGGTTGTGCGCTACCGCCCTCGTAGCGCTTGATCTGGGTGACGTGAATGCTGGTGGCGTCGGCCAGCGCCTGCTGGCTCAGGCCCTTGGCGCGGCGGAGTTGGACGAGGGCTTGCGGGAAGGCCATGCGCCGGAACCGGGGAAAGGGGCTGATCGTCATGGTAGGGCCTTGGCTACGGCAGGGTTGAGCATAAGCTACCACACTGGTAGCCTATTCACGACTTGACGGTATCCGAGGAGACACCGATGGCCCGCATCCCCGAACACGAGGTGGAACGGCTCAAGGCCGAGGTCGCGATCCAGCGCCTGGTCGAGGCCAAAGGCGTAGCGCTGGTGCGGTACGGGGCCGACCTGCACGGCCGCTGCCCGTTCCACGCCGACCGCACGCCGTCGCTGGTGGTGTCGCCGGCAAAGAACCTGTGGCACTGCCTGGGCGCGTGCAGCACCGGCGGCAGCGTGATCGACTGGGTGATGAAAGCCGAGGGCGTGAGCTTCCGGCACGCGGTGGAGCTGCTGCGCGGCGATGCGCCGCTGACGGCGGGGCATGTGGTCAAGCAGGCGACGGTGCGCAAGCTGGTGGCGCCGGTGGACGTGGATGCCGACGATGCCGCCCTGCTGGCGCAGGTGATCGACTACTACCACACCACGCTCAAGCAAAGCCCCGAAGCGCTGGCGTACCTGGACCAGCGCGGCATCCGTAGCGATGAAGCGATCGACCGCTTCCGGCTCGGCTTCGCCAACCGCACGCTCGGGCTGCGGTTGCCGGCGATGAATCGCAAGGCCGGCGCGGAGGTGCGCACGCGCCTGCAGCGGCTGGGTATATTGCGCGAGAGCGGGCATGAGCACTTCAATGGCTCGCTGGTGGTGCCGATGTGCGATGCGGCGGGCACTGTGGTCGAGGTCTACGGCCGCAAGATCACGCCGAACCTGCGGCCGGGGACGCCGCTGCACTTGTATCTGCCGGGGCCGCATCGCGGCGTGTGGAACGCCGAGGCGCTGCAGTCACCGGAAATCATCCTGTGCGAATCCCTGATCGACGCGCTGACGTTCTGGTGCGCCGGTTACCGCAACGTGACGGCGGCCTATGGCGTGAACGGCTTTACCGACGAGCACAGGCAGGCGTTGCGCGATCACGGCACGCAGCGCGTGTTGCTCGCCTACGACCGCGACGCGGCGGGCGACACCGCTGCCGCCGCGTTGGCCGAACAGTTGATGGCAGACGGCATCGAGTGCTACCGCGTGCAGTTCCCGAAAGGCATGGACGCCAACGAATACGCACTCAAGGTGACGCCAGCGGCGAAGGCGTTGGGCATGGTCATCCGCAAAGCCGAATGGCTCGGATCAGGCACGCCGCGCACGATGCGTGATGCGACGCCGAAAGCAACAGCGGTCAGCAGAGAGGAAGCAGCGGCCCCATTGCCATCGCCGGCCGATCTTCCCTTAGTCGCTGCTGTTGAAGAAACAGCGGCTAAGGAAGAAGCCACCGATGTCGAAACCGTGGCGCTGCCCGCGTCGCCGGTCCCATCGCTGCCAGTGGTGCCGATCGAGGTCGGCGAACGCGACGTGACGTTGACGCTGGGCGAGCGCCACTATCGCGTGCGCGGCTTGGCGAAGAATCTGGCTTACGACACGCTCAAGGTCAATCTGTTGGTGGCACGCGGTGATCGCTTCTACGTGGACACGCTGGACTTGTATGCGGCGCGTGCCCGCGCCAGCTACACCACGCAGGCGGCGGTCGAGCTGGGTGTGAGTGAGGACGTACTCCGTGCCGACTTAGGAACCGTGCTGCTGCAGTTGGAAGCGCTGCAAGACGCCGCGATCAAGCAAACGCTGACGCTGGCGCCGGTGGAACCGGTGCTGTCGCCGGACCTGGAAGCGGCCGCGCTGGACCTGCTGCGTGCGCCCGACTTGGCCGAACGCATCGTGCGCGACGTGTCGGCGGTGGGTGTGGTGGGCGAGGACAGCAATGCGCTGGTCGGGTATCTGGCGTGCGTGTCGCGCAAGCTGGACAAACCCCTTGCCATCCTGATCCAGAGCACCAGCGCGGCCGGCAAGAGCACGTTGATGGACGCGCTGCTGTCGCTGATGCCGGAGCGTGAGCGAGTGCATTACTCGGCGATGACGGGACAGTCACTGTTCTACATCGGCGAAGGCGACCTGAAACACAAAATCCTGGCGATTGCCGAGGAAGAAGGCGTGCGTCAGGCGGCGTATGCGTTGAAGCTGTTGCAGTCGCAAGGCGAGTTGACCATTGCCAGCACGGGCAAAGACCCGACCACCGGCAAGCTGGTGACCGAGGAATACCGGGTGGAAGGCCCGGTGATGCTGTTGTTGACCACCACGGCCATCGACATCGATGAAGAACTGCTCAACCGCTGCGTGGTGCTGACGATCAACGAGAGCCGCGAACAGACCGCGGCGATCCATGCGCGGCAGCGGCAGGCGCGCACGCTCGCGGGCTTGTTGGCCGGGAAGGATGCCGAACGCATCCGCGAGCTGCACCGGGCCGCGCAGACGCTGCTTCGGCCGGTGGCGGTGGTGAACCCGTATGCCGAGGCGCTGACCTTCCGCAGCGAATCCACCCGCATGCGGCGGGATCATGCCAAGTACCTGACCCTGATCGATGCGATCGCGTTCCTGCACCAGCACCAGCGGCCGATCCGGACGGCGAGCGTGGGTGATGCAGTGATCGAATACGTCGAGGTGACGATGGCCGATATCGCGCTGGCCAACCGGCTCGCTGGCGAGGTGCTGGGGCGTTCGCTGGATGAGCTGCCGCCGCAGACGCGGCGGGTGTTGTCGCTGATCGTTGAACTGGTCGAAGCGCGCATGCGCGATGAGGCTGTGCCACGTTCAGCGGTGCGGTTCACCCGGAAGCAGTTGCGTGCGGTGGCCGGCATCACCGACACGGCGTTGCGCTTGCACGTTGAACGTCTTGTTGAACTCGAATACCTGCTCATCCATCGCGGTGCGAACGGCCTGCGCTTCGTCTACGAACTGCTGTTCGATGGCGATGTGGCGCTGGATATGCCGCAGCTGATCGGCCTGCTGGATGTTGAAGCGCTGGAATCTGCCAGTACGACGGCGAACCTTGCACCCCCGACAACGGACCTCGCACCCACCTTGCACCCCGAAAACACCCCGCTTGCACCCACCTTGCAAGGCCATGAAATCCCCACGAAACACAGCGCGGACGCGGGTTCTTTATCTTTAGTTGCTGCTTCTAAAGAAAATCCACTTCCAGCCCCGCGCGAGTTGCCGCGTCGTAGTCGTAACGGCGCATCGGCAACGGCAGTCGCCTGATGCCGCGCCGCGGCCAGCGCATCAAGACCCGCAAGCCGGCGCCAGTGAAGCCGAGCGGGCCGCGCACGCGCCGCCATGACCCGCTGGCGACGCACCCGCTGACCCGCTACATGCATGCCCACTTCGAGTGGATGCTGACCCACGGCTACAGCGCGGACACGGTGCGGGCGCGCAAGATCGCGCTACGGCGCTTCATCGGCTGGTGCGCCGAGCGCGAGCTGGACGATCCGCGGGCCATCACCGCGCCGGTGCTGGAACGCTACCAGCGCCACCTGTTCGTGTACCGCAAGCCGGACGGCACGCCGCTGACATTGGGCAGCCAAGCCGGCGCGCTGGCCCCGCTCAAGACCTGGTTCAAGTGGCTCACGCGCGAGCACCACATCGCCAGCAATCCGGCCTCCGAGTTGCAGTTGCCGAAGCAGCCCAAGCGGTTGCCACGCACGTTGCTGTCGCCGGCGGACCTGGCCGCGATCCTGCATGAGGCCGACCCGGCAACGCCGGCGGGCCTGCGCGATCGGGCGATGCTGGAAGTGCTCTACGCCACCGGCCTGCGGCGGATGGAACTGCCGGGACTGGCACGTTACGACGTCGACCTGAACCGCCGGCTGGTGTTCGTGCGCGAGGGCAAGGGGAAGAAGGATCGGGTCGTGCCGCTGGGCGAGCGGGCGGCGGCGTGGCTGGACAAGTACCTGGTCGAAGCGCGACCGCAGTTGTTGGCAGCCGACACCGACGCCTTGTTCGTGACCGACTACGGCGAGCCGATCACACCGGCCTGGCTGGCGGAGAAGGTGAAGCGCTACATGGCCTTCGCCGGGATCGAGCGGCCCGGCGCGACGCACCTGTTCCGGCATGCCTGTGCTACGCACATGCTCGAAAACG
Source organism: Luteimonas sp. (assembly GCA_050737635.1). GTDB lineage: Bacteria > Pseudomonadota > Gammaproteobacteria > Xanthomonadales > Xanthomonadaceae > Luteimonas. The sequence goes on from JBOHYD010000402.1 coordinate 7,071, forward strand.
GCGCCGATATCCGCTACATCCAGGAGATGCTGGGGCACGCGAATCTGGCGACGACGGAGATCTACACGCACGTCGCGATCGACAAGCTGCAGCGGATCCACGCGGCGACGCATCCGGCCGGGAAGCTGCAACGCGACGACGCAGGCGGCTCGGCTTAACCGCTGCGCGGTTCAAGCCGAAGCCGCTTCGCTCCGCCGAACATGGTCGCGGCTGGAACGAAGAACGAGTCGGTCAGCGCCCTGCTGCGCAGCGCGCTGTGCGTTGTCGGTCCGGGGGTCAATCGGCCTGGCGGCCGATTGAACAT